>JBARVL010000541.1:0-30175 GCA_049646245.1 Crinalium sp.
CACAAATGCAGGAAGTATTGCAAGGTAAACCTTCAGAATTAATGCAAGCTGCTATTTGGAATGGGGGATTTTATCTCTGGCGTTGTGGTTTCTGCAAAGATATAGAATCTGGTTTTATGGAAGCAGAAAGTTTATTAACTAGCGGTAAAGTTGCTCAGAAATTGGCAGAAATTACTCAGGTTGTAAATGATATTCAATTAGCACATCCGGTTTAAAAACTAGGAATTAATTCTGCATGAAAACCGTTATTTTGCAACTCATTATAACGGAGAACTTCCAAGAGTCGATTTTGCTCATCTACCATCACAACTTTAGGGGTGTGGGCTTTAATTTCTTCAGGTGTAAACTGAGCATAAGTCATAATAATTAAGCGATCGCCCTTAACACCCAAACGCGCCGCCGCACCATTTAATTCTATTGCGCCTGAGTTTGCTGGTGCAGCGATCGCATAAGTAATAAATCGCTCCCCATTATTCACATTAACTACCTGCACTTGCTCATAGGGTAATATTCCCGACGCATCCAGCAACGCTTGATCGATGCTGATACTACCCATGTAGTTGACATTGGCATCGGTAATGGTGCAACTATGAATTTTAGCTAAAAGAAGCGATCGCTGCATTTTACAATTATCAATTATCAATTATCAATTATCAATTATCAATTATCAGTTACAAGATCATTGACACTGCTCTCACCGTCTGTAGAGACGCGAAATTTCGCGTCTCTACATTTGCTGATTTTAACCTTGTTTAACGTTGAATTACACAACGTTAGAATCTTTAGCTTTTTTGGCTACCTGCTTTGATGCACTTTTCAACCAGTGGCATGACTTGATCGACATCTTGCCACCCTAGAATTTCCGTAACTTTCTTTTCTAAGTTTTTGTAGGATCTAAAAAACTCAGCAATCTCATCTAAGCGGTGAGGGGCAAGATCCTTGAGGGATTTGATGTGAGTGTAGCGGGGATCTTTATCAGGCACACACAAAACTTTCTCATCGCGATCGCCACCGTCAATCATTTCTAACATTCCGATGGGTCTAGCAGCAATCACACACCCTGGAAATGTTGGTTGATCGATCAACACCATGCCATCCAATGGATCGCCATCATCAGCTAAGGTATTAGGTACAAAGCCGTAGTCGTAAGGGTACTGCACAGAGGAGTAAAGTACTCGGTCAAGCGCAAATGCGTTTAACTCTTTATCAAACTCGTACTTGTTTTTGCTTCCTGCGGGAATTTCGATCAAAACGTTGATCAGACCTGGTTTGGGTTGAGCAGGAATACGTGATAAATCCACTCTTGTAACTCCTAAGCTATACAGTAGGTTGGGGGTGCAATGCCCATCAAAATAATTGGTCGCACCTAAAACAGGTTTAAACCCACCCCCCGTTTAGCATTCTACGGGAAGAGGGGAGCGGGTGATAAGCTGGTGTGGTTCTAAGTTTTCTGTGGTGGGGAGAGAGGAGGGAGGAGGGAGGAGGGAAGAGGGGGCAGAGGGGCAGAGGGGCAGAGGGGCAGAGGGGCAGGGGAAGAGAAGATATTCAAAACTTACTTAGTAATGAACTGGTTTCTAGATTGAAACTAGAAACCAGTTCATTACATCAGCAATTAGTTAATCCATGATTGTGTTTTTGTTAAATAATGATTAAGGTTGTCAATTTCCTGAACGGGGAAGTGTATAACTGGTTTGCTGCAAAATTAGGCTATTGCTTGAAGAGAAATTAGCGATCGCAAACACAGGTAAAGCTAAAGTTAAGATAGCAATGATTGTTCCCAAAATCTCTGCCCATCTATTGGCAGGCAGTTCAGAAGAATTGGCAGACGGACTACTACTGGATTCCATACGTTCTTTAAAAACTCAATACAAACACAGAGTTAAGAATACACTTTTCAACTCTTACCCCTTTATTTTAACAATTTCATGGCAATAAAATGTCTTAAAGTACACAATCTTTACTTAATCTATCTAGTGACATAAATCACAAGGAAATTATTACTTGAGAATGATGTGCAGTTCGAGCGCCTGATTGGATATCGGAAATTAATCATTTAACCTCAATCCAATTGTGATTATTTACACAAACATCCAATAAAAAACCGCCACTAGGAACAGGGCGGTAGTCTTAAGCAATCGGAGGGTATCAATACCCTACATTGCTGTTCTGTAATACTTTGTAACAAGTTTTACAAAACTTTGATGGCTAACTGCTAACCGCTAACCGCTAACCGCTAATTGTTAATTGTTAATTGATAATTGTTAATTTTTTCTTTAATAAACCTGATATACAGATGTTTAAAAGTAGACTGAATTACGCGGGGCATCCCAAAATCTATTGGGACGAGATTTTCAGGTAATTTCCAATCAGTAAGTTTAAGTTCCGTAGGTTGTAGTTGCGGGAAGTGAATATCTGCTAATTCAGGACATAAACCCATACGTTGAGATGCAGCAACAGTTGGTACTATTTGCGGCTCAACATTGAGGATTTCTAGAAAAGCGCGGTCTAGAGCAAAAACATTCGACGATGCCCCTAATATCCCTAATTCACGGGGTTCGCCACCACTAGGTCCATTACCTTCGTGACCGATAATGCCATCAATTATTGTTAAATTAGGATTAATTGCTCGTGCTGTTTCTACAAGCATTGTGCCAAATCTGGCGCTATCTTTTCCTGCTTCCATGTGCCACCAAGCTTTCATTTTACCAGGGACACAACCAAAGAGATTTTTTACGCCTAATGTCATTGTGAGTTGGACATGGGATTTGACTTTTGGCAGGTTAATCACCACATCGGCATCTATTGCTTCTTTACTCAGCAATAAATGGTTAAATTCTTCATTGATTGTTTGATAACGCTTACCGTGAAATTCTACTATGGGTAAATTGAGTTCCTGAATTAGTGGCAGATAACCGCTAGCTTTTGCCACACCCATTGCACTACCAAAAGCGGGACCATCACCTAAAAATGGTTTACCGCCTGCTTCTTGTACTAATTGGGCAACACAATAAACGATTTCTGGACGAGTGACGCACTCTTTACCAGGACGAGAACCTGTGAGAAGATTGGGTTTAAGCAGGACGCGATCGCCTTTTTTGACAAATGCTTTCATCCCTCCTAGAGGTTCTAACAGCGTTAACACCGATTCTCGCAATAACGCTTGTTCGTAAGATGTGGCGCGGATTAAGCTAACAGTCATCAATTAACAATTAAGAATTAACAATTATCAATTATAAGAGCCAGACTTACATCGGGAGTAGCACAAAGCCAAAATGCCCGCCCTACAATTATTGACTGTTAACTGTTGATTGTACTCATTTTCTCTAAATCTAATACTTCAGCCAGTTGTTCTTCGCTCATTAACTGTTGTTCTAATACAATCTGGCGGAGGGATTTTCCGGTTGCTAAAGATTCTTTGGCAACATTAGCCGCGTTAAGATAACCAATATGGGGATTAAGGGCGGTGACTAAGGCTAGACTACCTTCTGCATAAGCTAAACAGCGATCGCTATTTGCAGTTATTCCGAGTATACATTGACGGGTTAGCGCAGCTATGGTATTACCTAAAATTTCAATGCTGTGGATCAAATTATAGGCAATTAACGGCATCATCACATTGAGTTCTAATTGTCCTGCTTGAGCAGCAAGTGCGATCGCACTATCATAACCCATCACCTGAAAGCATACCATTGATGTCATTTCTGCCATGACTGGGTTGTACTTCCCTGGCATAATTGATGATCCAGGTTGCACTGGTGGTAGTTGTATTTCTTTGAATCCAGTTTTAGGACCTGAATCCATTAATCGCAAATCGTGAGATATTTTAACACAATCTTGCGCTAAATTACGCACTGCGCCCGAAACATTTACAAATGGAGCCATACTTTGCATCGCTGCCATCATATTCGGGGCAGGTTGCAATGGTTGGTTAATTAATTGGGCTAAAATTTCCGCAACGCGATCGCGATACTGGGGATGAGTATTCATACCTGTCCCAGCAGCACTACCTCCTAATCCCAACTTGGTTAAGTCTGTGGCGGCTGTTTGAATGCGTTGTTGATGTTCGGTTAAAATTTGCGCCCAAGCGCGAAATGTGTCTCCTAAGCGCACCGGGACGGCATCTTGTAGATGAGTTCTACCAGATTTGATGATATCTTGAAACTCATCTGCTTTAGAAATTAAAGTGGCGATCGCATCTGCTAAAGCTGGAAAGAGTGCTTTTTCTAAAGCCAACAATCCCCCAATTCTAATTGCTGTGGGAATTACATCATTAGTAGACTGACCATAATTTACATGATCGTTCGGGCTAATTTTCTGATAGTTACCTTTAATATCTCCTCTTATTTCTAGCGCCCGATTTGCCAATACTTCATTAACATTCATGTGGTGGGAAGTACCCGCGCCAGCTTGGTAGATATCTACAACAAACTGATCGCGCAACCCACCCGCTAATACTTCATCTGCTGCTTGTACAATTACATTAGCGATATCTTGGGGAATGCAACCTAATTCACTATTAGCGATCGCAGTTGCTTTTTTAATTAGCACACAAGCATCTATATATGTAGGTAAAGGCTTAATTCCACTAATCGGAAAATTCTCTGTTGCTCGTAATGTTTGAATTCCATAATAAGCATTTTCTGGAATTTCCCTTTCACCCATTGAATCTTTTTCAATGCGGTATGTTAAAATTTTTGCCTCAATCATGTCAGTTATTTTTCTTCCTTAATCAATAAATTGGGTATCTAATCATTTAATCACTCTTTAAAAATTGGTAAAGCAATTTCCACCTTAGTATCTTTACCAGGATTACTATCTATAGTTAAACTTCCATCATGCAGTTCTACTAAACGTTTGGCAATTTGCAGTCCTAAACCTGAACCTTGTTGCTCATAAAGTTTGCGATCAAATTGCATATACGCACCCACCTTAGCAATTTGATCTGGAGTCATACCTTGTCCACTGTTAACCACAGACAAAATATACTTGCTATCCCTCAAACTACTTTCAATATAAATCGGTGTACCAGCACTGGAGAATTTCAAAGAGTTATCAATAATTTCTTCAGCAATTTTTTGCAAATTTTGTTCTGAAATTTGAATAATAGCATCTTGCAAATTCAAATGCAGATCTGCTTCTCTTTCTGCCTTTTGAAACTTGATTGAAGCGAGATATTTAATCAGAATTTCGGGAGTAAAAGTCTGGTTGCTACGCAACTCTGCAACTCGTTCACTATCTGTAGCAATTACTTCTAATTCTGCATATAGCATAAAATTATGGATCAGTTTAGATAAGCGTTGAGCAGAATTGTTAATTTCATATAACATATTCTTCATGGTATTTGAATCAAGCAAATCATAATCACTTATTACAATTTCTGATAAACTCAAAATACCCTGTAAAGGTGTCCGAAATTCGTGAGGCAAAGAACGACTAATATTAGTGCGTAATTCGTCTAATTTTTGATTAGCTTGATCGGCAATTAATTCCCGTTTTTGGATTTGTGCTGAAATTGCTTCGCTCAATTCAGCAATTGTAAAAGGTTTAGTGAGATAATCGTCTGCTCCTAAATTCATGCCTTGGCGGAGATCGGATTTATCAGCTTTAGCACTCAGAAATATAAATGGAATTGTTGCTGTTTGTGGATCGGTTCGCAAAGAAGTAAATACGCCGTAACCATCCAGTTCCGGCATCATAATATCACAAATGACTAGATCTGGTAGATGCTCTTGTGCTAATTTTACGCCAATAGCACCATTCTCAGCCGCAATTCCCTCATATTCTAAACACTCTAAAGTTTCTAGAATATCTTCGCGCAAAGGTTCTTCGTCTTCAATTACCAGAATTTTTTTCATATACTCTATTATGGATTATTTTATTAAAATGTTTTTTCAGTTTTTGTTAAGTTTTATAGATGCAAACTTACAGCAAATTGTAGGTAAATGACCCCTCCCCAACCCTCCCCTTACTAAGGGGAGGGGGCGCTCTCTTCGCGGGTGGGGTAGATCTGTACTTCATCAAGGTGAAATCTGCTGTAATTAATTAGAACTTACGCAGGTTGAAAAAGTTAATAGTCCCCAATCAAGAGAGAAATTAGGCTTTTCCCAATCACCAATCACCAGTTCCCAACCTCCAAAACCTAAATATTTAGTAAGAATGCGTAAGTTCTTTCACTGTTACCAGTTATCAGCTACGAGTGACGAAGGTCTATGACGGGGGATTGAACCCGCAGATCATTTCCTTCCACAAAGTCAGTGGGGGTCTCTAACTCCCTGCGTAGCTGTACAAAAAAAAACTGGTCACTGCTCACTGGTTACTGGTTACTGGTCACTGGTCACTGGTAACAGAAGATGAATTTTGGTGTATAGGAATTGTAATCCAAAACTGGGTTCCTTGTCCTGGTTCTGAGATACACTCAAGTTTTCCACCGTGCTTTTCCACCACAATCTGATAAGTTATGGATAATCCTAAGCCTGTACCTTTGCCAACTGGTTTAGTAGTAAAGAAAGGATCGAACAGCCTTTTTTTCACCTGTTCCGTCATTCCTGGTCCATTATCCATAATTCCTATAGTTACATGATCCGGTTCGATTAACTGGGTACGAATGGTAATTATATAGCTTTGATCGGGCAATTCTGCTTGCTGACGTTGGGATTGATCGTCCTCTAAAGCATCAATTGCATTAACTATAATATTCATAAATACCTGATTAAGTTCTCCCGCGTAGCATTCAACTAAGGGGAGATCTGCATATTCCTTGATTACTTCAATACCTGGTTTATTACCACTAGCTTTGAGGCGATTTTGCAAGATTAATAATGTGTTATCAATGCCTTCATAAATATCAACTGGTTTCATCCCAGCTTCTTCTAAGCGGGAGAAGTTGCGTAGTGATAAGACAATTTGGCGAATTCGATCAGCGCCGATTTGCATTGAGTTAAGGATTTTAGGAAAGTCTTGTAAAATAAAATCTATATCTATATTTTCCGCTAACTCTTCAACTTCAGGGCTAGGGTTAGGGTTAGTTTGCTGATAAAGCTGTAACAACTCAAGTAAGTCGTGGACGTAATTTTTGATGTGATTGACGTTACCGTAAATAAAGTTGACGGGGTTGTTGATTTCGTGAGCAATACCAGCTACCATTTGACCTAAGCTGGACATTTTTTCGGTTTGAATTAGTTGTGCTTGAGTTTGTTGTAATTTAACTAAAGCTTGTTCTAGTTGAGCGGCTTGGATTTTGGCTGTAGTAGCAGTGAAGCGACTTTGGGCATAAAGTTCGCCTTGATCGATCGCGATCGCTAATTGATCGCCTACAGCTATAAGAAGTTGAATTTCATTATTACTCCAGATGCGAGGTTCTATGAATTTCTCACAAACAATTACTCCAATTTGACCAGAATTAGTTTTAATAGTAATAGCTAATATAGATGTAACACCTAGAGCCAGTAGCTGATTCTTGCTATGTTCATCTAGTTGCTCATCTGTCAATACATTGTCAATTTGTAAAATATTAGATTTAAGAATTAACTCGCCTAATGTTGCTACCTCTAAAAGCAGGTTGCACTGGGGAAGATTAGAAATCTCAGGATCTTCAGAAGCATTAATTAACTCAAAATATCGTTGCATAACATCGGTACGATCCCACAAAAAGCTACAGCGATGAATTCCTAAAAGACTACGAATTGCACCTAATGTGGTAGTGAGAATTGTTTTAATTTCTAAGGATGTGCGGATTTGTTTTGTTAAACTGTTGAGTAGTTCTTCGCGTTGCGCTAATTGGCGGAATTCTGTTTCTCTTTCCCGCAGTTGTTCTTCTACTTTTCTACGTGCAGCTTGTTTTTCCAGACGAATTGCGATCGCGTCTTTTAATTCAGCTATTGTAAAAGGTTTGGTAAGATAATCATCTGCACCTAAATTCATGCCTTTGCGAATATCTGAATTATCGCTTTTAGCACTAAGAAATATAAAGGGAATTGTAGCTGTTTCTGGATTTTGGCTGAGAGCTTCTAAAACTCCATAGCCATCCAGCACTGGCATCATAATATCAGAAATAATTAAATCAGGTAATTGCTCTTGTGCTAATTCCACACCAATAGCACCATTTTCTGCCCCGATAGCTTCAAAATCTAAGCATTCAAGAGTCTCTATGATATCTCCACGAAGTTCTTTGACATCTTCAATTACTAAAATTTTATGTTTCATTTAGTCATGTCCTTACGTAAACTATTGGAAGAGAGACGGTAATAGTTGTTCCTTCTCCTTCTTTGCTGTCAATTTGAATGCTTCCCCGATGTAAATCTACAACATTCTTAACAATTGCTAGTCCTAACCCGGTACCAGAAATATTACCTACATTACTAGCGCGTTCAAAGCCATCAAAGAGACGCGATCGATCTGAGAATGGAATACCAATTCCTGAATCTGCAACCTGAAAAATAGCTAATTCATTTTGACAAGTGATATTTACTTTAATATCACCTCCTTGCGGGGAGTACTTAACAGCATTAGATAGCAAGTTAGAAAGCATTTGCTGAATTAGTTTTTTATCCATTTCCACTAGAGAAGATTCAGCCTGAAATTCAAAAATTAATTGATGCTGGTTGCAGTCAGCAACGGTGATTTCTGCTAAAACTTCTTGACATAATTCTTCTAAATTAACTTTTTGTGGTTTAAAATCGAGCTTTCCTGATGTGGCTTTCCCCATCCAAAGTATATCATCTAGCAACAAAGTCATCCTTCTGACAGATGCTTGAATTTGATTTAAATGGTGTAATTTCTTAGTTTCGGTAAGTTTATGGCTGTAAGCTTTGAGTAAATCGCTAGAAATCATTATTGCTGATAGCGGTGTCCGAAAATCGTGGGATGCCATTGAAATAAAGCGAGATTTGAGTTGATTTAGCTCTTTCTCTTTCTCCAGAGCTTTACGAATTTCTACTTCCGCCTGTTTGCGCTCAGTAATGTCGTGGTTAACGCCAATGACAGCTATTCGATCGCCTGCATCGTTGTACACAGGTACAAAAACTGTTTCACATACTCCCGTCGTACCATTTTTACCGATAAATTTAATTTCCCCAGTCCAACGGTCATACTGGTTAACACTTTCCAAAATTTCCTGGGTGATGAGAGCAGATTCTGTTGGTGTGTTTAAAAATTCAGTAGTTTTAGTTAATACCTCTTCTTTGGTATAGCCGAACATTCTCTCCGCACTGGGGTTCCAATCAACAATATGCCCTTCATTATCGGTAATAATGATGCCATCATAAATATTCTCAAATGCTAGTGCCTGCTGAAGTAGTATGCCCTCAGCTTGCTTGCGCTCAGTAATCTCTCGATCTATTCCTCGATAACCACAAAATTTACCATTTTCATCTAATATTGGCACTGCCGATCTCTCTAAGATCACTGAACGTCCATCTTGATGAATTTTAGTAGTTTCGATATTTTTGAAAGGCTGCTGGTTTCCACTAATGAAACTAAAAAAGTTAGCGATGCGCCAAGCTTCTTGTGCAGTCATCAAGTCAAAGGGAGTTTTCCCCATTACTTGTTCTGGTTTATACCCCAATATGTTGTAAACTTGCGGGCTGGAGTAGGTAAACTTATAAGTTTCATCGGTTTCCCAAATCCAATCGCTGCTGGTTTCAACTAAGTTACGGAAACGTTCTTCACTTTTACGCAGTTGTGATTCAGTGCGTTGGCGTTCGGCAATTTCAGATTTTAATTGGGCGATCGCATCTTCTAAAGATGCAGTGCGTTCTTGCACTCGCCTTTCTAACTCGGCGTTAGCTTGTTGCAAAGCTAATTCTGCAAGCTTTTGCTTAGTGATATCTCGAAAACTCCAAGCTCTGCCCACAATTTTTTCTTTGAGGCGTTGTGGTTGGGAATAATACTCAAAAACTCTGCCATCAATAAATTCCAGCACATCATAGCTATGTAAGTCTGGTTGCTCTGATAATTTGGTGACTAAGCTGAGAAATTTTTCGGCATTTTTAAGTGGTGCTACGGCAAACGCGAGTACTTGTTCATCATCTGGCGACAACATTAGAGACTCAGGAATGCCCCACATTTCAATTAACTTTTGATTAAAACTCCTGACTTTGCCCAGTAAATCAATTACGATTATACCGTCAGTAGTTGATTCTAGAGTGGCACGCAATAAAGATAAAGACTGCTCAAGTTCTGCTTGTGCATTTTCACGTTGTGCAATTTCTTGTTGTAATTGTGCGATCGCATCCAAGAGAGCGACTGTACGCTCTTCTACTTTAGCTTCTAGTTCCCCTTTGACTTGTTCAAGTGCTATTTCTACTTGTTGACGCTCAACAATTTCCTGACTTAACTGCGAGTTCGCTTGCAATAATTCCTGGGTACGTTGTTCTATTTTAATTTCTAGCTGATCGTGGGCTTGTTGCAGAGCAATTTCGGCTTTTTTGCGCTGGGTAATATCGCGAAAGCTGAACGCTCTACCCACGCTTTTTCCTTCTATCCGTTGAGGTCGAGAATAGCGCTCTATGTAGCGTCCATCCTTTAATTCCAGGTCATCGTAGCTTTCCATGTCGGGTTGAGCATATAACTTTTTAACTTTTTTTATAAATTCTTCTGGCTGTTTTAACTGCTGTTGGACAACTTCCAAAAGTTGATTGTCATGCTGGGCATTTAAAATTGTATGACTAATACCCCACATTTCTACAAATGTGTTGTTATAACTAATAATTTTCCCTTTAGTATCTACAACCAGAATCCCATCGGCTGTTGAATCCAGTGTAGCGCATAGTAAGGAGTTACAAGCTTCAAGAGATTCTGGCATGAGAGTAGAATTTGTCGCCGAAAAATTTATGTGAAAAGTTTTAGATAACATCTGTTTAAATTTTAAAAACATGATTAATTATTGTTGCTAAATATAAATTTATTTAAAACGAATCTTACTCTTGTATTTTATTTATCAGTATACACTCTCTACTCTATAGATAGATATATATTGTTGGCAGCATACTTCCGGTAAAAAGTTTTTTTTGCGAAATATCTCTTTCGTATTGGGTGAATTTTCATATTTAAACGAACTTGGTTTTTATTTCCAGTGTGATTAATCACACATTCTTCATTTATGTGCAAGATTCGAGGTGATAATTTAAATTTCCCCAGAAAATATTTTTAGTTATACTTGGTTGCCCTAATTTGCATAAGTAATAGTTACTATTTTTTCTCTCTCTAAAAATACATCAACTCAGCTTTTATTTGGGAACTCTAACTTAAGAAGTATCTAAGTGTAAATGCTTAGTAGAACCATAAATTGATCCCCACCGCATCTATTTTTGGATAGAAGTGTTGCAGAATATTATTTTTTTGGGCATGATAGATTAAATCATCCTAGAGAGAGATGCCTGATTCTATGAACCAAGTAGTAGATGTGGAAGTCGAGTTCTTTTTCCAAAAAGGATTACACCTAAACCGGATAGAAGAATATGCCAGTGCGATCGCCAGCTACGGCAAGGTGGTGGAACTTCAACCCGACTATGCGGAAGCTTGGTATAGCCAAGGTAATGCGCTGTATCATTTACGGCGTTATGCTGAAGCGATCGCGAGTTACGATCGAGCTTTGGAATACAGACCTGGCTTTCACGAAGCTTGGAATAATCGTGGCAATGCACTAGATGACTTAAAACATTACGAAGAAGCGATCGCCAGCTACGACAACGCCATTAAGTTCAAACCTGATTATTTTTGGGCATGGAATAATCGTGGTATTGCCCTAAAAAACCTGGGTCGTTATAGTGAGGCGATCGATAGCTACGATCGAGCAATTGAGTTTAAACCAAACTACTATTGGGCTTGGTATAACCGAGGTATGGCAATGCGGCAATTAGATCGCTTGGATCAAGTAATTGCCAGCTTAGATAAAGCACTTTTAGCTAAACCCGACTTCCATGAAGCTTGGTATCATCGAGGAATCGCTTTTCAGAATTTAGGTTTATGTGAGAATGCGATCGCCAGCTTTGATGAATCCTTAACTGTCCAACCAAAAAACATAGACGCTTGGTACTTTCGTGGTTTAGCCTTAGATAGTTTAGGTCGCTACCAACAAGCCATAGCCAGCTTCGATCAAACCTTAGAAATCCAGCAAGATAAATATGCGTTGAATGCTAAAGGTTTAGTGTTGTTAAAATTAGGGCGTTATCAGGAAGCGTTGATCAGTTTCGACAAAGCCCTACACATCAAACCGGACGATCATACAGCAATATATAACAAAGCTCGCTGTTATGCTTTGCAAAGTGATGCTGATCTAGCAATTGAACATTTGCAACAAGCAATTAATCTTAGTCCTGATAAGTATCGGGATATGGCAAGAACCCACTCAGATTTTGAGGAATTACAGCAAGATTACCGCTTTCAAGCCTTAATTCAAGAGCGAGATAGTTGAAGTCACAGTTTGATGCGTTAGAAATTTTGATTTTAGCTAACCGTGCTAACCGATATTGGTGGGAAGCGCGGTCTTTTTATCATTATCGGGGATCTTAGAGTGCTGAGGCTTTTTTTCTCCAGGCACGAAAGCTACCAAGATCTTATAGTAGATTTATAGCCAAACGCCCTTAACGGGTTCCATACAACTTCTCGCAGTTGGTAGCCATTTATACCCTGCTCAAGATAAATTCGTGGTTCCAGGCGGATGTTAGGTCTGCGATCAAATTTAGTTGCATACTACCTATGGATGATCTTGATAGTGATTATCCTGTATTCAAAGGATTATAGTCCTAAATACACAGGCAATACTGTTTACGCGGTTTGGCACTCAGCTTTTAAATGGCATACTTGCCTACGTGCGCCAATTCTTGTTTATGTTGCCGCCAACTAAGCAATAAATACGGAGACTATGACTATGACAAACGATGAGTGCAAAAGTGCAGAGGTTGAGCAACTAAAGTCTCAGATAGTTAATCTCCAAGAGTTGCTGGAAATATATCAAAAGTCAGCGATGGACAAAGCTGAAAAGCTAGAGCGATCGCATGAAGAATTACAGGAAACCCAGGCAAAATTAATTCACGCCGAAAAAATGTCTAGCCTCGGTCAAATGGTAGCAGGAGTTGCCCATGAAATTAACAATCCAGTTAACTTCATCTATGGCAACATTGAGCATATCAACAACTATATGCAAGATTTGCTGTCATTACTAGAAATTTATCAAGAGCAATACCCCAATCCTACCTCAACAATTCAGGATGAAATTGAAGAAATTGATTTAGATTTTCTTACTGAAGATTTACCTAAAACTCTCTCTTCGATGAAAATGGGTGCTGACCGCATTCGCAAGATTGTATTATCTTTGCGTAACTTTTCTCGCCTTGATGAATCTGAAGCTAAGGCAGTGAATATTGCAGAAGGTATTGATAATACTTTATTAATTTTAAATTATCGGATTAAGCAGGGAATTGAAGTAATTAAAAATTATGGTGATTTACCTTTAGTTGAGTGCTTTCCGGCTCAATTAAATCAGGTTTTTATGAATATTCTGAGCAATGCTATTGATGCACTACTAGAGGAAGAATCTCTGCCAAAGAAACAAATTGTGATTATTACCGAAATTATTAATCAGCAGCAAATTAAGGTGAGAATTAGAGACAATGGACCTGGTATCCCCAAAGATGTGAAAAGTAAGCTATTTGATCCATTTTTCACAACCAAGCCTGTAGGTAAAGGTACGGGTTTAGGGCTATCAATCTGCAATGACATTATTGAAAAACACGGCGGTAGTATTGAGTTGAATTCAGAAATTGGTCAAGGTACAGAATTTGTAATTATATTGCCGAGCCAACAGAATAACAATTAACAATTAACAATTAACAATGACTAAGCGATTAGCGATTAGCTATCAGCCATCAGCTATCAGCCGTTAGCTTATTAACTTTCTGATTATTGCTATTTGTAAGCGTGTCTAGCTTGGGAGGTTCAACTTTGCCGACATCGGCAGGATCTAGTTGTTCTTGACCAATAGCAACTAACTCCTCCACAGTGTAAGGTCTTCTAGCTGACTCTGACCATGTGAATGGAGCAAGATAACTCAGTTCTTCTGGATCTGGTTTAACTCTAGCCGCATTTTCTAAGCGACAAAGCTTGTCTTTGTTAATTACCTTAAATCCCCAATACTCATTCACTCCATCAGCGAAGTCTCGCAAGCTAAGACCGCACCCTCCATCTTGGCGCATTCTCCCTTGAGTAAGAATTTGCGCCAGCCGATACCGACCTGTAAGAGTGAATCCGCCTTTTTGCTTTCTGTACAGCATTGCCAACTAAGTTTGAGACTACTCATTGCCAAGCTATCACAGGAAACTAGAAAAATTTAAACATAGTCTGCGACAAATGTATAATATAAATAAGTCTCTGTGCCAAGCTGGCACTATAAGTCATTTTGATGGAGAATGACCATTAGAAGTTGAATTTAAGCTCGGCGGTTGCACCGTACCAACATCGGCAGGATCTAACTGTTCTTTGGCGATCGCAATTAGTTCTTCCACCGTATAAGGTCTTTGGGCAGACTCAGACCAAGTAAAAGGAGCCAAGTATGCTATGTCCTCAGCTTTTGGCTTCATAACAGCCCCATTTTCTAAACGCCACAGCTTATTTTTTACAAATACCTGAGTACCCCAGTGATCATTTACTAATTCCACAAAGTCATCCAAAGATAAACCATGACCTTCGTCTTGGCGCATCCTGGCATCAACCAGGATCTGACCAAGCCGATATCTACCATCTCTGGTAAATCCTTGCGCTTGTTTCCTGTAAATTGGCACGATCTAGTCTGTGAATTAGTTTTATGTTATCCATCCTCAATATAGATCACAATTTTTTACATTTTTGTTTTATTTTTTGTTTAAAATAATGTATATTATAAATATTACCAGCCAGGAAAGGCATTATGGCAAGGCGCTTAACAGACTTTATCAACCTCAAAAGCCTTCATATCACCCTAGACGATATTGCGGCTGCGGTGCAAAAGCCAGCAGAGAAGCTTTACCACCCTGATCGTGAATGGCGATGGGCGCACCTGTTTCTAGTGGTTGTAGAGGGCGAAGGGGGACGCTTTGGCAGTTACCGCGCCTTGCTGTGCTGGTTAGAAGCCGTAATTAATTTGTTAACAAATTGCAATGATTGGCAAATTTTAGGAGAAATCATAGCAGCGACGGAAGCAGAATTAAATCACTATGCTTATCCAGATAGCCACAAAGAAAAGTTGCAAGAAGTTTTAGAACAACAAAAAATTAGATTAGAAGAATTGAAGGCGAAAGCAGTAGGTTTAATTAAAGCTTGGGAATGGGCGAAAAGTTGGGAACGAGTTATAAAATTATGTCCCAATGAAGCATCTTTAAATATGGCTGTACCTTTATTTAAATTACAAAGAACGCAGTTTGCAGGATATCAAGATGTTATTACCTATGTGCGCGAAGTTGGCAGACAGCATCGACAGTATTTGCGTAGTTGTTGAAAAACAGTAAAGCTGTAGCTACTGCATATCTTTAGCCGTGACGGTTAAGATTAAATAAGAGTTTCATAAACTGCTCCAATGAAGCAACGTTACGAAGTTAGTATAACCAGTCAGGCATGGAATAGTATTGAAAGCCTTGCCAATAACTTTAATTTATCAGTAAATGAGCTTTTTGAGCGAGTTGGTTGTGGACAACTGGCTATTGTTAATCCTGAAGATATAGAGGATTATTTAGACTTACAAGAGGCAATTGAAGCTGAAAAAAATCAAGAAGATCAAGAGAAAGTTTCCTGGGAAGACGTTAAACAAGAATTAGGGCTGTAAATGATGTCGAAAATTTCTGAATTAACTGCACAGCAAGAAGCTTTGATTGATGTCTACCGGAAAAAATGGCAGGCAACTTCGTATTCTACACAAGCAATTAATTTGGAAAAAGCATCTGTTGCTGTCGAAGCTGTTCACAGACACTTATTAAGAACAGAAGAATTTGAAATATATTTTCTTGATAGCCCACTAGCCATATTTAATTTGAATTTTTTAGATTATATTCTGCATAACGTAGACTTATTAAATCCTAAAAAACTTAACAATATTATCAGAAGAGTAGAAAATAAATTAATTAAATCTTTATTTAATCATCGATTTAATGTGAATATTATATACAAATTAATAGAAATTGTGGGCAAACAATTAGATATTCAGTTGTGGAACGAGCTTTACAAACAATTTTATTTTAGGTCTGCCTTAAATATAATTTATAATAATAGACGCGATTTTATCAAAACATCTCCCATCTTGCAATCGGCTAAACCAAATCAGCAACGTAGATTAGAAGGACTATGGCTCTATTTAAATTCAGGGGAAATTCAACCGGATAGTTATAGTCATATCTGTAGCTTACTTGATTACTGTATCTCTGAGCTAAAGTGTGATACAGATCGAGAGCTTTGGGAAATTTTGAAAACATTTGTAGTTGAATGTGGTTGGACATTTATGTTCCAAGATTTTTGTTTTATCTGTCAACGACCCTGCAAAATTTTAGTTAACGAGCAAAACCGACCATACGCAGAAAATGAGCCAACTATTGAATTTAGTGATGGCTTTAGAGTTTTTGCTCGTAAAGGTATTGATATTTGAAATTAGTTTATTATTTCTTTGCGTACCTTTGCGCTTACCTTTGCGTACCTCTGCGTTAAAAAATAAAAATACAGCTAAAGCGCGATCGCCATTTCTCCCCCCAAAACCTGATACTTTCGCTGTTAAAAAATAAAAATACAGCTAAAGCGCGATCGCCATTTCTCCCCCCAAAACCTGATACTTTCGCTGCATCTCTGCGCCAAACTAGAGAAAGCAGGATCAAAGCATCGACCATCTACTAATGCAAAAAACCGTAGAAAAGACAGAACCGAAACTCCAAGAACTCAAAACCCGCCTGACTGAAATTAGAGACATAGAAGCCGCTACCTCCGTACTAGACTGGGATCAAGCTACTTATATGCCCAACGGTGGCGCTGCTGCAAGGGGGAGACAAATTGCTACCTTACGACAAATTGCCCACGAAAAGTTTACGAATCCAACTATTAAACAACTCTTAGAAGACTTACGCCCCTACGCACAAAGCTTACCTTACGACTCAACCGAAGCAAGTTTAATCCGTATTACCAACAGACAATACGATCGCGCGGTGCGAGTACCATCAGAATTTATGGCTAAACTTTCTCGCCATCGTGCAGAAAGCTATACTGCTTGGACGGAAGCACGATCAGAAAATAACTTTGCGGCGGTACAACCTTTCTTAGAAAAAACCCTGGAATATAGCCGCGAACTCGCTAACTTTTTCCCTGGTTACGATCATATCGCCGATCCGCTAATTGATACTGCCGATTATGGAATGAAAGCCGCACAATTACGATCGCTTTTTTCCGAATTGCGATCGCAACTTGTACCCATTGCTGATGCGATCACATCTCAAACTCCTGCTGATGACTCCAGCTTATACCAAAATTTCCCAGAAGCACAGCAACTAGCATTTACCGAAAAACTGATTGCACAAATGGGTTATGACTTCCAACGGGGAAGACAAGATAAAACCCCGCATCCCTTCACCACCAGCTTTTCTATTGGTGATGTGCGAATAACTACCCGTGTCTACGAAAATCATATCGGTCAAGCCTTATTTAGCAGTATCCATGAAATGGGTCATGCAATGTATGAACAAGGCATTTCCCCTGATTTTGAAGGTACACCCTTAGCAGATGGCACATCATCGGGTGTCCATGAAAGTCAATCTCGCTTGTGGGAAAATTTAGTTGGGCGCAGTCGCAGCTTTTGGAAATACGCTTATCCCCAGTTGCAAACAATATTCCCAAATCAATTAGGTAACGTTTCCTTAGAAACATTTTATCGGGGAATTAATAAAGTAGAGCGATCGCTCATTCGCACCGATGCTGATGAGATAACATATAACTTGCACGTGATGATCCGTTTTGACTTAGAACTGCAAATGCTGGAAGGTAGTTTAGCAGTGCGAGATCTTCCCGACGCTTGGAATGCACGCTACCAATCAGACTTAGGTATAATCCCACCCAATAACAGCGAAGGCGTAATGCAAGACGTACATTGGTACGCGGGCATGATTGGGGGAATGTTCCAAGGATATACTCTTGGCAACATTATGAGCGCCCAATTTTTTGATGCTGCATTAAGCAATCATCCTGAAATTCCTACTGAAATTGAGCAAGGTAATTTCACAACATTGCATAATTGGCTAAAAATGAATATTTACCAGCATGGCAGTAAATACACAGCAGATGAATTAATTCAGCGTGTTACAGGTAACTTCTTAACCATTGACCCATTCATCCGCTATATCAAACATAAATATGGCGAAATCTACACACTTTGATAGTGGTCATTGATAATTGTTAATTGTTAATTGTTAATTGTTAATTGTTATTTAAGGAGTGCTTATGTCCGAATTGATTCAAGCTGTGATCGATAGTAGTGAAAAAAACGATCTGCGTACTTTTGCCAGCGATTTACGTCATCAGGAAAAACGCTATTTACTTAGAAATGATATAGTCACAGCCTTTGCAGAATATTGTAATAATCATCAGAAGCCAGAAAACTTTTTTAAATCTTCTAATTTAGGTAAATTAATTGATTACACTCAGGAAATCATTCGGGAAGATTCCAACCTGTGCTTGATTATTCGACCCAAAATTGCTTCTGAAGAAATCTATCGGTTGACGGAAGATTTAACTGTAGAGACAATGACGATCCAAGAATTATTGGATGTGCGCGATCGCTTCGTCAACCACTTCCATCCTAACGAAGGGGATATCCTAGAACTAGATTTCCAGCCATTTTATGACTATACCCCCACAATTCGCGACCCCAAAAACATCGGTAAAGGTGTGCAATACCTTAACCGTTATCTCTCCAGCAAATTATTTCAAGATCCCAAACAATGGCTAGAAGCATTATTTAGTTTCCTGCGTATCCATCGTTACAACGGTACGCAGCTAATGATTAACGAGCGGATTCAATCGGCGCAGCAACTATCCGATCAAATTAAAAAAGCAATTACCTTTGTAAGTGAGCGTCCATCGGAAGAACCCTTTGACAGATTGCGCTTTGTGATGCAACTAATGGGTTTTGAGCCTGGTTGGGGTAACACCGCAGGTCGTGTTCTTGAAACCCTAGAACTTTTGGATCAACTCAGTGACTCTCCCGACCACCAAAGCCTAGAAGCCTTTCTGTCCCGCGTTCCGATGGTCTTTCGGATCGTCTTGGTATCTCCTCACGGTTGGTTTGGACAAGAAGGAGTGTTAGGGCGACCTGATACTGGTGGTCAGGTGGTATATGTTCTCGACCAAGCGAGAAACTTAGAAAAACAACTGCAAGAAGATCTTGCTTTAGCTGGTTTAGATGTCCTAAATGCGGAACCCAAGGTAATTATTCTTTCTAGGTTAATTGCTAATAGTGATGGAACTAAGTGTAACCAACGTTTAGAAAAAGTTCACGGTACGCAAAATGCTTGGATTTTGCGAGTGCCTTTCCGTGAATTTAATCCTAAACTAACTCAAAATTGGATTACCCGCTTTGAAATTTGGCCATATTTAGAAACTTATGCCATTGATTCAGAAAGAGAACTGTTGGCAGAATTTCAAGGTAAACCAGATTTAATTGTTGGTAATTATTCTGATGGCAATTTAGTTGCCTTCTTGCTTGCTCGTCGCCTGAAAGTTACTCAATGTAACATTGCCCACGCTTTAGAAAAGTCGAAATATTTGTTTAGTAACCTTTATTGGCAAGAATCCGATCACAACTACCATTTTTCATTACACTTCACTGCTGATTTGATTGCGATGAATGCAGCCAATTTTATTGTCAGCAGTACTTATCAAGAAATTGTCGGTACGCCGGATAGTGTGGGACAGTACGAATCTTATAAGTCATTTACCATGCCAGATTTGTATCATGTTGTGCATGGGATTGAATTATTTAGCCCTAAATTTAACGTAGTACCACCAGGGGTAAATGAGAGTGTGTACTTCCCCTATACGAGATATGAAGATCGGATTGAGAGCGATCGCGATCGCATTGAAAAATTACTATTCACCCAAGAAGATCCAGAACATATTTTTGGCACACTAGACGACCCCAGCAAACGCCCCTTATTTTCGATGGCGCGTCTAGACAGAATTAAAAACCTCACTGGTTTAGCAGAATGCTTTGGTAAAAGTGAAGCATTACAAGAACGTTGCAACTTAATTTTAGTTGCTGGTAAATTGCGTTCTGAAGAAACCACCGACCACGAAGAACGCGACCAAATTGAAAAACTTTACCAAATTATCGATCAGTACAACTTACATGGTAAAATTCGCTGGTTAGGTGTGCGTCTACCTAAGAGTGATTCTGGTGAAATTTATCGCGTAATTGCCGATCGCCAAGGTGTATTTGTGCAACCAGCATTGTTTGAAGCTTTTGGTTTAACCATTCTAGAAGCAATGATTACTGGATTACCAACCTTAGCGACTCAGTTTGGGGGACCATTAGAGATTATCCAAGATAAATTTAATGGTTTTTACATTAACCCAACCCACTTAGAAGAAACAGCAGAAAGAATTCTAGAATTTGTTTCTAAGTGTGACATGAATCCTAACTACTGGTACGAAATTTCCACCCGTGCGATCGACCGTGTTTATAGCACGTATACGTGGAAAATTCACACCACCAAATTGCTATCTTTAGCAAGGATTTACGGTTTCTGGAACTTCACATCCAAAGAAGACCGTGAAGATTTATTGCGTTACTTAGAATCTTTGTTCTACTTACTGTATAAGCCAAGAGCTAAAGAGTTAATGGAAGACCATCTGCGCCGTTAAACAGCAATGTCAAATAGCCAAATTCCCCCTTTTTAAGGGGGATTTAGGGGGATCTCACCGACAGAAACGGAGCCAAGATACTCCCTTCCCATTAAAAGATTACCGATTATATTCTTCTTCTTCCTTGGCGTTCTTTGCGTCTAAAACGCTGGCGCGTTTCGCACAGCTTCGGCGGTTTATAAAATAGGTATTCTTTGAGTGGGAAGGGAGTAGTTTAAAAACACGCCCTTGGGGGATCGAGCAACTGTAGCAAGAATAAACTAAATTGGTAAAATTTAAATTTTTACCCACCTACTTACTTTAGCGCCTATTAATATCGTTAATAATATTAATAATATATTCTTCACGGTTTTGCCAACCCAGATTTCTAGCAATAGCTAATGCTTGCTGGTAGTATTCAATAGCTGTCGATTCCTGATTGACTATAATAAATATTTCCCCAATATTTTCCAGAGTATTAAATTGACTAAAAGGCTGTGCTAATTCTTGATAAATCTTCAAAGCTTTTTGATAGCCATCTAGAGCTTTTTCATATTCTTTTAAATCTTTATTCATCGCTCCAATATAAAAAAAAGCCTCAGCCTCGTTAGCCTTATCTCCGATTTCCTGAGCAATAGTTAAAGCTTCTTGAAGATAATCTTTTGCTTTTGAATAATTGGCTAGTTGGCGATAGATATCCCCCATCAGATAAAGAGTTTCTACTGCACTTGGACGAGCGCCAATCTTTTGCTTAAGAGATAGGGCAAGTTCGTAGTAATTTAAGGCTTTTTTCAAGTCGCCTAAATTATTGTAAAGTAAGCCAATATTACTTAAAACACTCGCTTCTGTGTCACGAGCGCCAGTTTTACTAGCAATTACTAAAGCTTCTTCAAAGTATTCTAACGCTTGTGGGTAAGCTCCAGAAATACAATATATACGACCGATGTTATTAAGGGCGGTAGCTTGGCTAGGCAAATTACCGCTATCCCGATGTAATTGCAAAGATTGTTGATAGTATTGAATTGCTTTAGGAAACTGTTCGAGACAATAGTAAATTACCCCAATATTATTTAAAGTAGTCCCTGTCTCTTCCATTTTTCCTAATTCACGATAAATTGATAAAGATTGCAAATAATACTCTAATGCTTGAGGGTAATTCCCTTGCTCGTTGTAAATTGAACCTATATTATTTAGGGCTGTAGCTTCATTCTTGCGCTCGCCTAACTTTATCCAAATTTTTAATGCTTTATTGAAGTGTTCCAGAGCTTGCGGATACTGTCCTAATTCCAAATAAGCCCTTCCTATATTATTTAAACAACGAGATTGACTTGCTAAGTCTTTGCTGCGGATAAAAAACTTCAAAGATTGCTGATTTAGCTCTAATGCTTTTGAGTATTCACTGCGTTTAAGATCAATACTCCCAAGGTGGTAAAGAATGCTGCTCTCAGTGGCTTTATCTTTTGCAAGTCTGGCAAATTGCAAAGCTTCTTCATATTTTTCTAAAGCTTGTTTGGTATTTCCTTGTTTTGTATATATCATTGCTATGTAATTAAGGCTATTAGCTTCACCAGAGCGATCGCCCACTTCTCTTGCTAAGATTAAAGCTTGTTGATAATAATGTAATGCTTCCCCATACTGTTCTAACAAGTAATATAATCCTGCTATCGCAGTAATTGTCTTGTATTCCTCTTTACGATTACCAAGTTTGCGATATATCGCTAGAGCTTTCTGGTAGTTTTCTAAGGTTTTTGAATACTCCTGCAAATACCAATATGCCGAGGCAATGCTATCAAATGTAATAACGGCATTTTTGTCATCTTTAATACTTTGAAAACCAGCTAAAGCCAGAAAATAGTTTTTTAAAGCATCTTGATATAGCCCTTGACTGTAACATATATTTCCCCGCGCGAAATACGAGAGCGCGTCTGATTTTTTTAATTCTGCTGCAAATAAGTCAGCTAATCTTCGGATTAATTTTAGCAGCCTTAATATAATAAACTTGAGTACAGATAAAACTGACTGCACTATCAACCTCCCAAAATCAACCCCGGCAATAACATTTACACATTTCTATCTTGCAACCTTCGGTAATCGCCAAATTTTTATTGTATTGTCCTCGCTACTACTAACTAATTTTTTTCCATCTGGACTGAAAGCCACCGATGTAATTGCGCTAGAATGACCAGCCAAAGTCCGAATTATTTTGCCAGTAATTAAATTCCAGATTTGAATTTTATTGTCATTGCTTCCACTTGCTAAAATTTTACCATTAGGGCTAAAAGCTAAAGCAGTAATTCCATCTGAATCAATTGTAAATGTTTTATCATCTTCTCCAGTTGTAATATTCCAAAGTTTAATTTTTTTATTAGATACACTAGCTAAAGTTTGCCCGTCCGGGCTAATTGCCAGAGCAACAGAGTCGGAATCAATTTTGATATTACGAATAATTTCATAATTGATCGTATTCCAAATCGTAATATCATTCTCCCAAGTAAAACTATCTCCAGTAACACTAGCCCTAGTAACACTAGCCAAAGTATCACGATTATGGCTGAGAGCTAGAGACATAATATATTTTCTTGACTCATTTTCCTTTGACTTATCTTGGAAAATACCAATGTTTTTGGCAGTAGCTATATCCCAAATTTGGATGGTATTGTCGTTACTAGCAGTAGCTACAGCCTTGCCATCATCGCTAAAAGTAACAAAACGAAAATCTGGTTTTTGACCAGTTAATGTCAGAAGTTTTTGGCGAAGGGAAAAATTAAAAATATTTATAATCTTTGGCTTAAAAGTACTAGCTAGAATTTCACTTTCTGAGTTAAAGCCAACTGCTTTTACTGAGCTACCATCACTTAAATCATTACTATTAAAGTTAGCTCTTTCTAAGAACGTCAAAGAAGTTAATAGTGTTAAAATATCGCTATTAAATGCAGATTGTGAATAAACTTGAGCAGATCCTATTAAAGCAATTAAAATTGCCAATACCCCACTTAATATCCAATACCTTTTTGACGGCTGAGGTGGAGGTAGCTGGGGATGTATATTTTTAGCAATATTATTTAATCGCTGCAAAATTTCCAGCGCATTTTTAGGGCGATTTCCCGCTTGATGAGCCATCATGTCATCAATTAAATCGGTAAAATGTGGTGAGATTCCACGAGCATGACCCCGCCAAATTAGCTCGTCTTTATAAGGATTATAAATAGCTTGATGATTAGGTTCTTTCCCTGTTAGTAAATAAACAAATGTACGCCCTAACGCATAAAAATCAGACTGCGGTACTGCATGACCTTTGTCTTGCTCTGGTGGTGTGTAACCAGCAGAAGTAAGTTTAGTAATATTTCCAGCACCACTGACTTTTCCCAAGTAGGTATAAGTCATTTCTCTAGTGCTACCAAAATCAATTAATACTAGCTCACCATTCGGGCGCAGCATAATATTGGATGGCTTAATATCCCGATGAAAATATGAATGCTCGTGGATAGTTTTTAAAACTTCTACTAGCTGTTTTAACCAAATAATTGCTTGCTCTTGAGAAATGGGTTTATTACCACGCTGGTTTTGCCACTCTTCTAAAGTGCAACCATCTATTTTTTCCATTACTATACAGTGCAGCAAGGGTGAATTAGCTCCACCACTACCGTTTCTCAGTTGAAGCTGAAAGTAGTTATCAAACTTAGGAATTCCTGGATGATTTAACTGGCTTAATGCAGTAGCCTCTTTTTGAAACAACTTGACGGCTGTAGTGTTGTTGTTGTACTGCTGTTTTAGTACTTTGAGAATTTTGGTTCTGCCGCCATCCTCGACTTCGTAAACATTGCCAAAGCCACTTTGATCGCTAAGTAAGCGTACAACTCTGTAACGATTTTGTAAAATTAACTCAGATCCACAATGACGACAGATAGGATTATTAGCATTCAAAGGATCTACTGGCTTGGGGCAACTGAAATTTATGCAAACCTGCATAGCTAGGCGGTGAGTAGTCATATCCCCACTATAAAATAGCGTAGGCGGAGCAGCATCGTAGACATCGCTTTTTATTTGCTTAATGGTAGGCACAAGGCAGGAATATCTGTCACCAGAGCGCCAAAATTTTGTGGAAAGTAACTATTGCTACAGGATAATGATATATTATACAGTAGGTTATATTGCTTAATAATTTTATAGTTGATATTACCGCAGAGTAAACTCAAACAGACGATATTTTAGCTATTTATATGTATTCCAAAATACCAACAGCTATAAAGCTTTATGATTGAGGAGCGAGGTAGCTGTAAAACTGCGTAGGCGGAGCAGCGTCGCAGACATCGCCCCTCTAATCATTACTTGATTATTTTAATCTTCCGATGCAGATTTTATCCGCATTAGTTATAAAACTATACCGGATGAAAGTAGAAAGCCAACGCTAAAATAGTGTAAGTTGCCAACAATAGTGTTCCCTCTAACCAGTTAGAAGTACCATCCAAACTCACCAAGTTAGCAATTCCTACAGCTATAGCTACAGCTAACACTTGAAAGATATCAAAATCCAAGTCCATTGGCTGACCAATAAATAATCCTACTAACACTAAAAGTGGCGCAACAAATAAAGCAATTAGCAAACTAGAACCCATTGCTACAGAAACAGAAAGTTCCATATTATTCTTCATGGCTACCCGTACAGCAGTTATATATTCGGCTGCACCACCAATTAATGGTAAAAGAATTACTCCGGTAAACGTTGGACTAAGACCTAAACCAGCAGTTGCTTCCTCTAATCCTCCTACTAACAATTCTGACTCAATTGCCACTCCTGTTGTACTAGCTAATAACACTCCTCCCCATAACCATAAATTAGGTTTGTGTGCGGTTTCCTTTGCTTCAGCAGTTGGCTCATTTTCGTTTATTTCTACTAGCCCTACATCATAAAGGTAGCTGTGTGTGCGTAACGAAAATAGCAGTGTTAAAGCGTAAACTATGATTAAAACTACTGCTACTGCAATTGATAAATTACGAGTAGCTACAATTTGATCCACTTTGGAAGTATAAATAACAGCAGTAGGTAACAAAATCGCTACCATTGCCACTGTCATAGAAGTAGCATTTACCCGCGCTACGACTGGTTGAAAACTCTGCTCTTTATATCTTAAACCACCCAGGAACATAGAAAGTCCCATTACTAAGAGTAAGTTACTCAGGATAGTACCAGTAATACTAGCTTTGACAATATCAATTAAGCCTTCTTTAAGAATGATTAAAGCAATGATTAATTCAGTCGCATTCCCAAAAATTGCGTTTAATAAACCCCCAATAGAAGGTCCAGTTACTACGGCAATTTCTTCTGTAGCTGTACTGAGCCAGATAGCTAGGGGTAAAATAGCTAGTGCAGAAGTTATGAAAACATTCAGCGCACTCCACTCTAAAAAGTGAGCCGCGATCGAAATAGGAATAAAGATTAATAAACCAAAAGAAAGGATGTTTTTAATATTCATGGTAAGTTAATCGCAATCAACATCCTATTTATAATAAAGGTAAGCAAGCGATGAGCAATGCCCACCGCTTATGAGAATGAAAATATATTTCTATGGATAGATAAATACTTTGGTTACTTTCCTTGCCAGATAGAAATACTGCCGTCAGAGTTACCACTAACTAAATTTTGCCCGTTAGGAGTGAAAGCAAGCGCAGAAACTACACCGGAATAACCTGTAACTGGACTAATCACTTTTCCAGTGTTTAAATCAAAAATATTTAATACGCCGTTTTCTCCTCCTAACGCGCTGGCAAATAAATCACCTTGAGGGTGTACAGCAACAGCATTCACAAACACTATACCGGAGTCGGCAATGGGTGTAGAGATTAATTCCCCTGTTTGCACATTCCAAACTTTAACGGTTTGCGTGTAACTTTCACTGATTAAAGATTTGCTATCTCTGCTAAATGCGATCGCTCTCACCGCCCCACCATGATTTAATGTATAAACCAAGTTACCCGTACTCAGATCCCATAGTTGGATAGTGCTATCCTCATTACCACTTGCTAAAATTTTCCCATTCGGGCTAAACTGGACAGTCAAATTAGACTGACTAGAACCCTGTAAGCTATAAATTGTTGCACCTGTACTCAGATTTAATACTTCTACTTGAGGTTTTCTAGTCGCTGTATTCCAAATACCCAGCGCCAGTTGTTTATTATCTGGACTAATAGCTACAGATTTCACAAACCAGTCAGGTTTTTGAATAGTTTTGATTACCGCACCAGTTTTTAAATCCCATATTTTTACAGCTTGCTCATTTAAACCACTTGCACTAACAAGAGTTTTACCATTTGGACTAATAGCAAGTGATACAATTGAATCTGTATGTTTATTCAGAGTGCGGACTAATTTACCAGTTTTTAAATTCCATACTTTAATCGCACCGCTATCACTACCAGCAACAATATTTTGTCCATCTGGAGTAATTGCGATCGCACCCACCATTTGGGTAAATCCTTGAATAGTGCGAATTAATTGAGGATGCCATTTAGAATTGGCTTTAGCATTTAGCGTAGAGTGCCTAGTTTCAGGGGTTTGAGCGACTGAATCAGAACTATTAACTTTAGTAACAGCGATCGCACTGGTAAAAGCTAACGCGGTGAAAAAATAAGCAGAAATTGATTTAAGGGTCATATTTTAAATCTCTCTAGGAACATCAGCAGCACATCTGAGTGCTTTATCTTGCTTGAGACGGCATTATCCCCATTTGAGATTCCCAGATCCTAATTTTTTTTCGTACAATTACTTACTTTCGCACATACGCAATATGTAAGGGCGTAAGAATTGTAGGTTGGGTGAAGCGTAGCGCAACCCAACACCAAGATATATTTTTATTTGAATTGATTGCAGTTTCAGGGGAAAGAGTGCGATCGCAATATTAACAAAAATCGCACATCACCCTATTGCATTTTTCATCTTTTTAAGCTATATTATTACAATGGTAATAGGTGCGCCCATATATACCCCTCATCTGACCTAAAATCCGCTTTATCAATTACACCATTCATCCGCTACATCCGTTAAACAATCCGTTGCCAAATTGCGATCGTATCGTCAAGACCGCCACTAGCTAAAGTTTTACCATCTGGACTAAACGCAATAGAATCAACCGAGTCGGAATGTCCAGTCAAAGTAGTTTTCACTTTTCCCGTGGCGACATCCCAGATTTTAATCGTACTGTCCCAACTGCCACTAGCTAAAGTTCTACCATCTGGACTAAACACAACAGAATCAGCCGCGTTGGAATGTCCAACCAGAGTGGTTTTTAAATTTCCTGTAGTGACATCCCATATTTTGATAGTTTCGTCATAACTGCCACTAGCTAAAGTTTGCCCATCAGGACTAAACACAACAGAATTAACCAAGTCGGAATGTCCAGTCAGGGTGGTTTTCAGATTCCATGTGGCGACATCCCAAATTTGGATTGTGTAGTCTTCACTGCCACTAGCTAAACTTTGCCCATCGGGACTAAACGCGACAGAAGTAACACAGTCATAATGTCCAACCAGAGTGGTTTTTACTTTCCCTGTGGCGACATTCCAAATTTTGATTGTGTGGTCTTTACTGCCACTAGCTAAAGTTTCCCCATCTGGACTAAAAGCGACAGAAGTAACACAGTCAGAATGTCCAGCCAGGGTGGTTTTCACTTTCCCTGTGATGACATCCCAAATTTTGATTGTGTGGTCTTTACTGCCACTAGCTAAAGTTTGCCCATCGGGACTAAACGCGACAGAAGTAACAAAGCCAGAATGTCCAGTCAGGGTGGTTTGAACATTCCCTGTGATGACATCCCAAATTTTAATTGTCTTGTCCTGGCTGCCACTAGCTAAAGTTTGCCCATCTGGACTAAACGCGACAGAATAAACACAGTCTTGATGTCCAGTTAAAGTGTAGGCTAAAGAGAATTTTTCATCTGACATAATTTCAACTCAATTATGAGACAAACAATAGCAATAAGTGTTTGTTTTTTCGTTGTTCTTATACTTGTTAATGTTGGGTTTCATTCTTCAACCCAACCTACAGAATTACTTTGATTTTAAGGCGGAGCCTTATTATTATAGTTCCCAGGCTATAGCCTGGGAACAAGTAAAACTAGGAATTCTGCCCCCTCCCCGCAAGCAGGGAGGGGGTTGGGGGTGGGGTTTTACCCAATCCCACTAATTACCGGATGGAAGTAAAAAGCCAAAGCCAAAATTACATAAGCAGCTAACAGCAACACACCTTCTAACCAATTCGACTTACCATCAGCACTAATAGAATTAGCAATTAACACTGCAACTACCACCGCTACCAATTCAAATGGATTAAAATCCAAGTCCATTGGTTGACCCGTTATCCACCCTGCTAACACTAAAACTGGGGCGACAAATAAGGCAATTTGCATACTAGAACCAACTGCAACGCCCAAAGAAAGATCCATCTTATTCTTCATTGCGACAGTAACAGCAGTTGCGTGTTCAGCAGCATTACCAATAATAGGAACTAAAATCACCCCTGTAAATAAAGTTGTTAGCCCTAACTGTGAAGTTGCTACTTCTAGAGAGTCAACTAAAAGTTCTGACTCTACTGCTACTAATAAAGTACAACCTAATAAAACCCCAATCCACAAAGGCAAGTTAACTTCATCTGTAGGAGTATCTGGTGCTAAATTAACCTCAGATAACTCTGATGGGTCTAACTCTGCTAAACCCACATGATAAAGATAAGAGTGAGTTTTCATAGAAAATAGCAGGGTTAGCCCATAAACCAAGATTAAAACAACTGCTACTGCTATGGAAAGCTTTTGAATTGTGGCTTCATCAATACCACTGGAGGTATAATCCATTGCTGTTGGTAGCAGAATTGCAATTACAGCTAACGTCATTGATGAAGCATTTACTCCAGCAATAACTGGCTGAAATTCTTGCTCTTTATAGCGGATACCTCCCAATAACATCGAAAAGCCCATCACTAGCAGCAAGTTACTGATAATTGAGCCAGTGATACTAGCTTTAACGACATCTATAAGTCCTGCATTCAGGGCAACGAGTGAGATAATTAATTCTGTTGCATTGCCAAAAGTAGCGTTTAACAACCCTCCCAATGAGGGACCAAGGACAACGGCAATTTCTTCAGTAGCAGTTCCCATCCAAGCAGCGAGGGGAATTATCCCTAAGCAAGCTGTGATAAACACAACACTTGCTCCCCAGTGTAAAAAGTGCGCTGCAATGGAAATGGGGATGAATAATAATAGCAGGGAAAAAAGTTTTTCTAGACTGATCATCAATTATTTCCTTTTACTTCCGACTCTAGGATACTCGGTTGCCATCAATTAGCTGT
>JBARVL010000542.1:0-13669 GCA_049646245.1 Crinalium sp.
ACCCAAACCTCGCACGCCACTAACCAACCCTCAACCATTGCGACAGCAAACGTTAGCACTAAAACGACAAATTAATTCACTAAGGAAACAAGCAGATGCAGAACTTAACCCTCAAAAAGCTGAAGAAGTTAAACAACGTCTTGAGGAATTAGAAGAAGCGTTGAAAAACGTAATTAACGAAGGTAAAAAAAGCGTTGTTACAGCCGAAAAGTATGCAGAACGACTTGAGAAAACAGGCGTTGGACTTAAAGGTATTTTAGAGGAAGCAACGCAAGTCGCGCAGGAAGCCGTTGAATATGCAGCAATAGCTCTTAGTGCCTTCGGCTGGGGTGATGGCAATGGCTTCGGTTCAAAAGGAATAAATTCGGAACAAAAAATCCAATTGGCTAAAAAAGTAGCTGCTAATAAGAAGTTGCAAGAAATAGCCAAGCTTGCCGGACGTATGAAGCTGCTTGCAGCTAAGAAACAACGTACCAAAACTAAAGAATTAGCGACTGAGATTTATTCAGTAACGACAGGTAACGATTTAGCTCATCTCGTGCCTTCAGAATTGGTGAAGTTGGTTGTACCAGAACTCAAGCCACTGTTTCTCAAAGGCTACTCTGAGAAATCGCTACTGCAATATAAACTCAAGTCTAAAGAGAAACAAGGACGCGGCCCGATTGTTGTCTGCCTCGATTCCTCTGGCTCAATGGCTGGAGCAAAAGAGCAGTGGTCAAAAGCGGTTGCGATCGCACTACTTACTATTGCTAACCAACAAAAACGTACCTGTCGAATTCTACATTTCTGTAGTAGCGTTTGTCGAGTTGATGATTTTCCTGGCGGTCAACTTGACCCAATAAAGCTAGTAGATTGCATGGAATGTTTCTACAACGGTGGCACGAGTTGGTCAGCACCATTGGATAGCGCACTTGCAGTAATTAAATCAGAATCACAATGTAAAAACGCTGACATTATCATGATTACTGACGATCAATGCAGCGTTTCATCGCCCTGGTTAGAAAGCTTTAAGCAATCCCAGAAACAATTAGAATTTAGCACCTTTGGAATTATGCTCGGCAGTTCTGATACAAGAGCGTTATCACAAATTTTGGATACTGTTATTGCTATCCCCAACCAAAACCTTGACCAGGAAATTGAAGCAGTATTCTGCATTTAACTGCTAAACATTCACAAAAATCAACCACAGGATCTAATGGCAAATATTATCTCAAAAATCTGCCTTGAGTGCCGAAACGTTTTCACCAATACTTACAAATTCTGGCAAGCTGAAATTAATGCCGATAACTACCAATTAACTGTCAAATGGGGCAGAATTGGAACCATAGGGCAAAGCAAAACTCATCAATGTAACAGCGTTAGAGATGCCGAATCTAAACTAGAACAATTGAAAAGAGAAAAACTTAATAAAGGGTATACTGAGCTAGTCCAGCCAAGCATAGTCAAAAGGAATACCATCAGTGTAAACAATCACAAAAAAACTGTAAATCGTGTAAAAACAGATACTAACTTAGCTCAAGTAAATGGAGCATTACTACTTTTAAATGCCATACGTCCTTATGTAGAAAAGGGTAATTTCAACAACCCAGTTTATGCAAGGATGTTAGAAGATCTTACTGAACTTTCAGAAGATATCACTGAACTTGCACCATTTCTTAAAGTAGATTCATATCCACAAACAGCATTTAAAGATGTTGTTAGTTTAGAAGATGCCAGAAGAAGACTATTGTTAAAAATCGCAGCATTACAATAGCTATACAATAATTAGCTTGATCGGAAGAAATACCTAATCAAGCTAATAATTTTTAAAATATATTTTTTAAGATTTGTTAAATTCAGCTAAAACTAAACATTAATTAAAGCATGAAAGCAACAATAATACCACCAAAAAAGAACTGCCAAAAATTTGATATCTTCACCAATGGACAAAACAATATTGCGGCTACAATTGTCCTAATACCTAAGAACGGCGCACCAGAAAACAGTGCTATCAAGCCTAAAACCGCAAACGAGAAACTTAGAATATAACGACAGGCTTTAATAATAAATTCCAAAATATCTCCGAACTGCTTAGAACCGAGAAAGTCAAGGATCTTGCTAAACAGTTTAGAAGGTAAAGATCTCAACATAACGCAAAACCTTGAAAATATACCTGATTTAATATGCCCACATCTCCAACGAAATGTAACTTTATTCCTCAAGATAGTGGTAAAAATAATTAAAAATTCTAAAAGTCCCATTAAATCAAGGAATTTAGCCCTCCAACCTAAGATTACTGACCTCGTTACCTTGTAGGTTCCGTAGAAATACTACAGGAATACGGTAGCCATTAATTGCAATATTCCTAGCTAAGAGTGAAGTGTGGAACCGCTGGTCAAACACTGATTGAAATAACATAGACGGGCGATCGCCCGTTTAAGTTGCAATGTTTTTAAGAGCAACAATGCAACTTAACCTATTTGAGTACAAAAGCCGGACAAGTAATTCAACAACCAACAATCTACTAACGCTACCCCAAAGGAACTTAGACTATTTAGCCGCTAATACTTTAATAGGAGAAAAACTGCGGAGAACTGCTGACGCAATGCAGTCAGAAATTGATAGCAAACTAAATTCACCAATCATGGAGCAACGACAAACTCAACGTCGTGCATTTATGGCGGAAGCAATAGTAGCCACAGGGAAGAAATTGCAAACCATTCAAGGGTATTTGTACCGATTAGCCGATGCTTGGGACAGTGGCACTGTACCACCAATTTTAGGAAAAATTAGATCAAAAAAAGCCCTGGAATCTTTACTACAAATAACTGGACTTAGCAAGCTAGAAAAAGGGTATTCACCCAAAGAAATTTACGCGAGTTGGAAGGAGCATCCAGAGTTTCTGACCGATTTAACTAAAATAGGAATAACCAGTGCAGAACTGACAATTGATGCCATTGACGCGCTACTGGAATTTAATCTTGAACCACCAGAACCCCCGACAATTCTCAAAATTCAAGAGTTACAGAGAAAAATAATCGGCAAAGTAATATTTGATTATTTTCCTAGTCCACCACCAGTAGCTAGACGAGTAGTTGAAAAAGCTCAAATTCAGCCTGGTGAGACAGTATTAGAACCTCATGGTGGAAGTGGCGAACTTTGCGATGCTGTACTAGAATTTTGCCCAGATGCCATCTTAGAAGTAGTAGAAATTGATTTTGATTTGCAAAATCTTCTGATTCTAAAAGGTTATAATCTGGTCGGCAGCGATTGCCTCAAATTAACTGGAAGCTATAACAAAATTGTAGCTAATCCACCCTTTACAAAAGGAGCAGATTGTCTTCATGTGCGCCACTTGTATGAACAGTGTTTAGCTCGCAAAGGCAGACTGGTATCAATTATGTCACCAGCTTGGTTAACGAATAATCGAAACCCTTACAAGGACTTTAGGAACTGGTTTGAGTTAATGAATGGCAAGTACGAATACCTACCAGAAGGTAGCTTTAAAACTAGCAAAAGATACACAGGAACTTCAACTATTTTGATAACAATTGACAAGTATTGATTCATCATACTGGGCGCTAACTGACAAGTCAGAACTTGCGCTATCGCGCCCAATATTAGAAATACTTTAGTTTGACTAAACTAACCATGCCAACTACAAATCTTTTACCTCCAGCTAGTACACCAATTACTAAATTCCTACCGCCTTACCCTACGTCAAAACAAGCAAAAATGCTTGATGCGATCGCTAAATTAGAAGCGACAGTCCTGTTTTTAGTTTCAGAAAACTACGATCCAGAAATTGTTTTATTGTTCGCAGAGCTTGCTGCTAGCACAATCTGGAGCGAAGAATGCCGCAAAAAAGTTATTGATATTGGTATGCAAGCAGCCTTAGAACTTTACGATCATGCTACGATCAACGCTGATTATGCACAGATTCAGAGGGATCTTGATAACCCCAGAAGGTGGAAACTTTATCAAGAAGCTACCGAAATCTGGAAAAGACAGGAAAAAGAACTAGGTACTGAACCAAGATCCTAATAGGCTTAATAATTATAAACAACAAAAAACGACCTTGCTTAATAACAAGGTCGCCCAACGATTCAGCCAAACTAAACGTTCAATTGGTAACATTTTTTTAAGATATTTTAAACCGTTAGGTATATTCTTTTTCAGTGATATAAGTTATGATTTGTGTCGCAGCGAATGCTGCAACTTTACTGATGAGTTTTCAACAATAACATGAAAATTTACACTCATTTATTTTTAATTCTAATACTAATACTAACACTAGGAATTAGCCTTGGTAGTTGTCAAACTCGAAAACGGTGTGAATTTATCGGAGAATTCTATTCACCAAACCCAGATAGCAACGAAAAAACTTGCTCATACAATTGCAAGGGATATGGCGCACCCGCAAACTTTCCTTGGGCAAAGAACAAGCCTTGCCCACCATCTTTTGACGGCAACTTTCCTGGGCCTTAATTAAAATAATTTCCCCTTTAACTATCTAATAAAGAGGAAATTATTTGATCAAACTATAAATAGTCGCTACTTAAAGGAGCGTGTACAAAACCTTGTTCTCTAGCAAGGTAAAATAACTTATCCGCTTCAACTTGAGATGGTGCTATGTTCTCACTACCTGCCAACAACATTCCTGCTAAATTGTTTGATGCAACTCCATAACCTTGTAAAGATGACTTTTTGTACCATTTAGCAGCTTCAAGGCTATCAACTTCTACACCTAGTCCTAATTGATACATACAGCCTATTAAACATTGCGCTTCCGCATTTCCTTTATGGGCTAGCGGTAGTAACAAACTCAATGCTGTTTTGTAATTTTGAGCAAAGAACGCTTTTTTACCTTCAGTAATATTCGACATAAATTTTACCGTATTGAAGATTATATAATTATTTCTGTCCCAAATCACTTATTTCTTAATAATAACTCCCAAATTTCATTATTACAATTACAAGTAATAATTAGCACATAAAATTAATAATAGTTATCAAAATCATCCTCGCCGCTGTAAAAATCACGTGCAGAGTATCTTGAAAAAGAATATTCCTCAACTTTAGTTTTTAACTTGCAAGGAAAATTTGAAGCAGCCAATCCAAAGTAAGGCAAAATCTCAGACAACGGGTAAATTATTTTCTCTTGCTCAGAAATTTCACGATCTATTTGAGGATTGTCTTCAGCTAATGGTAGTGAATTAATATCAATGACCGCATTCCATGTTGACACACGATCGTATGGAGCATAGAAAACAATCTCAGGAATTTCTTGAGACTGAAATTCTACCAACCAATAACCTGTTACAGAAAAATTAACCTGGTGCCACATATTATAGTCGGCGTGGTGTTTTTTATAATTGTTACGATGATCGGTAAAACACCGCATTCCAATAGCTTCCTCAAAATCTAGATCGAGGTCGGCTAATTTAGCCCAAATTTCCTTGGAGTCTTTAAGTTCACCACTCAACACCTGTTTAAAAATAAAAAGTGCAGATTCAATTTCATTGTTCAAATGGCGATCGCGAATCGCTTCTTCCAAGTCACAATAGATAAAATCCTCGTCAATCTTGCTATATTCATCTGGAACAGCGCAAAACTTTCTTGCCCAGTTAATAGCTGACTCAACTTGTTGAATCGAACCAGGAACGTAAGTTTCAAGATCTACTGAGTATTGTCTTGAGGGAAGTTGAGGAGGAGTAGGAAAAGTTACAGCAGGAGGCTGGACAGGTTTAGGAGCATCAAATTCAAACCCTTGCTTTTCTAAGAAAGAGAGCGAGTTTTTTGTAGGTTGTCGATTTTTATTAGAAAATTTAATTTTTACTTTATTGTCTCGCGCCCAAGCGATCGCAGAAGAAACTTTTGCCCTATGCCAAGCAGTATAATCTCTATTATATTGTTTCATAATAGACTTTTGTTTCTCTGCTTCAGCATCAGCTTCTTCTTTGGCTTTTTCGTAAGCTTCAATTAATGATTGAAATGGTGCAATCATCAACTGATAAACTTCTTCTGGGTAGTTAACATTAAAACCCAGATCGGGATCAGCCATGCTAGTAAGCAAGTTGAAATGTTGATACTCTTTCTTATCAAGAATATCCCGCATAGAGCAATTAGAATTTAAAAGAGTTAAATCTGCACCTTGATTAGCGATTGCTGTCCTCATACCTTGAATTGCACTTGGCTCAGGACGAACAACAACTTTTGTTGCTATCATCGCACCTGATTTAATCATTTCAATGATTTTGGCATCTTTAGTAGCAAGCAATAAATTAGTATCTTTCTTATGAAAATCTTTCACTTTAGCCCAGCGATTAAGCCAAACCAAACGCTCAACTGGCAACATTTCTTTAAGAGATTTTAGACCATTAGGCAGATTCTTTTTCTGTGACATGAATACTCCAATCTTTTTGTTTATCTTATTAAAGACAATCTCAAAAAACAATGATGTTTGATATAATTATATACAATATTTAGAAATCGCAAAAACTTTTAACATCGGCTTTGTATTTGCCGTAATAAGAATAACAAAAATGCTATCGCATTTAGAACAGAGTTAGCGCGAGTAGGCTGCGGACAAACTGTTGTTTGCGACCTCCAAACAAATGCAAACCGACAAAGGTTAAAAGCAGCAATAACCGCGCAGATGCCAAGTACAAACTAATCTAATTAAAACAAATGGCGATCACAAATATTGAATGGACAAAGCGCGTCTGGAATCCTACGGCTGGATGTACAAAAGTAAGTGCTAGTTGTAGAAATGAGCCTCAATATGCTGATATTTACCTCAGTAATCCACAAAGACCGTTGCGCTTGTGGATGCGGGGAGCAATTCACCAAATTTGACAGCAGTGGTCGCATACGCAAATTTGTTTCAGGGCATAACCGCAACAAAAATAATTCAAAAAGGAAATAAACATGGGTGATACTAATATTGAATGGACTGATAAAGTTTGGAATCCAGCAAGCGGATGTACAGCCGTAAGTCTCGGATGTAAAAATTGCTACGCAGAAGCAATAGCTAAAAGATTCTGGGGCGAACGCAAATTTTCAGACGTGCAGTTTCACGAAGACAGACTGGACGCACCCCTTTCATGGAAAAAACCAACCAAAGTTTTCGTTAACTCAATGTCGGATCTGTTTCACAAAAACATAACCAATGAACAAATTGACCAGGTGTTCGCGGTAATGGCTCTAGCCAACCAACATACATTTCAGATTCTCACAAAACGTCCTGAACGGATGATGCAGTATTCGCGCACTGCCAAAAATAGAATCAGGATGGCGACGGTTGACTTGGGCAGAAAATTTAACCGAAATACTGAACTATTTGAAACTTGCGAGTGGGATTATCCATTACCTAATGTCTGGTTAGGTATCAGTGTTGAAAATCAACAAGTTGCTAACGAGCGCATACCATTATTACGCCATACTTTAGCCACTACAAAGTTTCTTAGCTGCGAACCTTTGTTGGAAAAGGTATCAATATTCGATCTTGACGAGGAAATTTCTGAATTAACACAGAAGTATTGTTCTAAATCTCAAAAAATGGTGGCTCCAGCAGACTTTATAAACTGGGTGATCGTTGGCGGTGAATCCGGTTCAGGCGCTCGACCATGCCAAGTTAATTGGATTGAAGACATAGTTGAGCAATGCAAACAATATCAAGTACCAGTATTTGTCAAACAGTTGGGAAGCAATTCTCTAGTTCCTAACTTAATAGGGCTGTCAAAACAGAAACTAAAAAGTAAAAAAGGCGGTGATATAAGTGAATTCCCAGAAAACCTGAGAATTAGGGAAAAAAACATTTGACGAGTTTATAGACCCTTTTAAAGGTCGGTTCCCGTTCTGCCAAGCAGACGTAATCCGATTGGTAACAAAAAAAGGAGTAAATGCTCTAAAACCAATGTGCCAAGAAGCATTAAGTTTAATTAAAGCTCATAAAGAGCAAGCTAAATAAGAATAAGAATTAAACCCTATTTTAGTTTAGGGTTTAATTTTTTAATCAATTAAAACTATTACAAGTAAAAAATAACTAATAAATAAGAACGCCTAGCGGCGTAGCAAAAGTGAAGTTGATGAGACAAGTATATGCAAGTATTTAATGGTACAACCGATAATGCAGTCGCTCAAGCATTAAGCCAAATAACATGGCAAATCCGTTACAACCTACTAAGCGGTGTAAGCCCAAACAATAAATTATTTGATGAAGAAATTGGAAAGGGTGAAGTTGAGGGTGAATTTGACATCACCGCAGCGCCGATGTCAGGGAGTCAAGTTACGACGATCCAGTGGTATCGCGATGAACAGATAGTGCGCTACTCCATAAAATCTATAAGTGAAGCAATATAATCCATTAATTCGCATCCAACTATTGGATGCGAATTAATGGATTATTTTTTTTATATTTAATCAAGTATTTAAACTCGTTAATATTAACAATACAGTGACAAAATATTCTAAAGTACTTGTATATAAAACATACAAAAAGTAGGCGATCGCCTACTACTGTAAAAACATTAATAATTAGTTGAGATCATAAATGGTAAGCAGTACGAACCAGAGGCATCATGGTTTAGCAGTGTTAGAAATTAATGGCGTTAAATATGCGATCGCACAATCATCAGTCATGGCTGTGATCGCTGCCAAATATGCGACTAACGATCTAGAATTACTCGAAAGTCAAGGGGCAGCATATTTCTTAGCTTCGGATAAACACGAATTAAAATTAGGAGCATTTCACCCAGATACACAAACAGAAATTTTAAAAGTAGTCAACAATCTTCACATAGGAGAACTGCTTTTCTATAGAATTTTACAATAATAACTTTTGTACAAAGTAGTTACTTATATTTATTAACAAACAGTAAGTAAGTAACTATTATTAATCTAGCTACATAAATTTTAAAAATCGCAACTGAAGAACTGAATGGCGCAGTTTTAAAAATGAAATCGGACAAAGCCTAATAAGGAGATTGTTTATCATGTCGATAACAATTCTTTGTGAATTACCAGAATCAGTTAGCTTAGAGTTACAAAGAGCTAGTTAAGCAATACGGCGGGTTATATGTTGAACCTGCCCCTTACGGTGAGAACCATTACAGAATTATCAAAGGTTACGAGGCTTGTAATTTTGATGGTGAACCTGCTGGATACAAACCAGGGACAAAAGAAGGTGATCGAGAAGTTTTAGAACGTAGGTTCATTCCCAGTAAGAAAGCTGAAAAAGAAGAAACTTTAACGGTTAGATACACCAACTTTTGGTAAAAATCCGTTTTTTGAACACTACAGATTATTCAAATGGAGATAAATAAATGACATTAAAATCAAAAAATCAAATATATAAAAAAATGAGGGATCTAAACCCCAATGAAAATGAGTACATCGGGATTGCAAGCCCTATAGTAATAGGATGTGTAATTGACTATCTCATCTTCTGGGGTGTCCCTTACAGGCTGAAATGGACACCAGAAGGGATCGAAATTTGGACGGATAAAGATGGCTCTGAAACAGCCGACTATTGCTTTGATCTAGGTGTGCGTTTCTTTGCTGTTGGATATTACCATATTTGTCCATCAGTAAACAGAGAAACACAATTAGAAAAGTTTAAAATGGAAGCAAATGAAGACCATTATTGATAAATAACAAGCAGGCTCTCAAAACCAACTGATCAGGCATGGGAGAAAACCAGAAAACGACTGAATTGTTAACTCAGTTCTCAATTTAATAACTGCAAGTGCAAACTGACTCGTCATCTAAGTGCGATCGCATTAAATCTACAAAAAGCTTTGCGATCGCTAATTAACCCCAAAACAGGCAAATATCAGGTACTACAGAAAGTTAAATTATCCGTACAAATAACTTCTATTCTACTATAAGAAGGCTGAAACAATGTTGATGGAAAAGCAAGTGTCTGAAGTATTCACTATGACAGTGACAGGGCAAATTGTCACCCAAGCCGATACAACTGCGGCGATCGCTACATTAGAAGACACCCGCTTGCGCGTTAATCCTCATCCCAACTTTCCATTACCTACAGGTATCCACACCTGGTACGTTTTACCCGCCACCGACTCTACAGCACAAATATCAGGAGTGCGGATCTTGGGTTACGAACCTGTAAATGATCAACCACTTGGCTGTTCATTCACAGGTAGAGTAATTCAAGTTAGCAAACGCAATACTCAAGTATTGTTCAACGTGCCATTTGTTGGTCAAAACGACCTGAAAATTACCTTATTATCAGCACTCCCACAAATGAAATCAGGTGAGTTGTGGCGAATAAGTGCAGTTGTACGGGAAGGCTATCTATATATTGAACAGGCAGAACCAAAAGACGTAACTACCTCTACAAAATCGCCATCTGCTGATTCTGTACAACTATCCAGCCCAGTCCCAGTAATTGAAACAATTAAACGCATTGTCCAGGGGAATACTACATTAGAACAACCATACTCTTCTAGGGTAGTTACAGAAACATTTGAGGAAACAACAGCACGACTTTTAGCAATTGCTAAACAAGCTGTAATCGCTCAAACAAGCCAAACCCAATGGTTTTTTTCCTCCCCTGTGCAGCGAGGTAAACTGTGGGAATGGGAAGCTGTTTTGTCCGATGCAAATGCCCTGCAATCGTGCCACGACTCCACAGGAACACTGAGAGCCAGAATTCAAGTAAATCCTTACACGGAAGTTGCCCAAGTACTATGGTTTTCTAACAAATTTAATAACCATGTCGAAAATGCTGATTTAGAAACTACAACTGATACAGAGTCTCTACACAGCGTTAGCGAAGCTCGCCAAAGGCATCGCTTAAGTGTCACACCATTAGGCGCTGCCAGAAGTATCGGCGCAAGTTGTTTTCGAGTATTAATTGGCCCTTATGAAATTGTCCTCGATGCTGGTACTAGACCCAAAGGCAGTAACCCCTTACCAGCATTTGAACATTTAAAAAATCCTAACCTCATCTTAATTACCCACGCCCATCAAGATCATATTGGGGCATTGCCTGTATTTCATCAACGTTTCCCTGCGACTCCCATGATTTGTACTGCGGGAACTAGGGAGATTGCTCATGTCATGCTGACTGATTGTTTAAAAGTACAACAATCCAATGAAGATTTTGAGCAATTATTTGATGAAATTGACCTAGACCAAACATTATTTCAACTGCAAACTCAGCCCGTAGGTCAAGATTTTGAACCCCTACCTGGATTAAAAGTACGGTTTATTCACGCAGGGCATATAGTTGGTGCAGCTTGTGTTTATCTCAGATATGGCGAGCGCAGTCTTTTATATACAGGCGATTACAACACTACTAACAGCAGAACTACTGATGGTTTAAGACTTGCTGATTTGCCTTTATCTGATATTTTAATTACTGAATCTACTTACGGGGCAGACACTCACCCATCTAGAAAAGCCCAAGAAACCGAATTATTACAAGCTGTTGCAGAGGTTGTGTCTAATGGTGGTAACGTACTAATCCCAGCTTTTGCTTTAGGACGCGCCCAGGAAATCATTTTAGCAATTCGCACCAGTGCTTTATTCCATAAGTTGAAAATTCCTGTATATATAGATGGTTTAGTCAGAGCAGTTACCGATGTATTTCGAGACCATATAGATTTCCTACCTGGAAGTGTACAGAACTTTGCTCTTCAACAAGAACCGTTTTTTGACCCCAATGGTAAACCGCCAATTATACCAATTGGTCATCCTAGAGAGCGTCCATTAGCTATAGCCAAACCTTCTGTAATTATTGCTAGTTCGGGAATGCTTAGTGGCGGAGCTAGTGTTTACTACGGTCAAGCATTATTAGAAAGAGATAATGCAGCGATTTTTATCTCTGGTTATACCGATGAAGAATCTCCTGGTCGTTTTCTGCAAGCGTTACAGAAAGGTGATGAAGTTGAAATTGAAGGTAAAAAGTTAACAGTCCGTGCTACTGTCAGGCGGTTTAATCTTTCAGCCCATGCGGATAAGGTTGGGTTGACACAAGTAATTCATCGAGTTAATCCTAAACATCTAATTTTAATTCATGGCTCGACGAATGCCTTACAGGAACTTTCCCACACGGGAGATTTGAGGGATAAATATTTTATTCATATTCCCGCAGTTGGTGAAGAAATTGAGTACGGTGCTGTACCAGAACAAGTTAGTACTCGTCAGTTAAGTAAGATCGAAAGTACTCAAGAGTTTGAGGTGACGGTTGAGGCGGAAGTTGAAGGTGCATGGATACGCATTCCTGAGTCGGTATTAACTGATCCTCGTTGGGGAAATCTGAGTGCAACGGGTGTGTTAAAAGCTAAGTGGAGTGGTGGGCGATTAATTTTGAGTGCAGTGTCAGCCTTAGAAACTGCAATCGCATCGGCAAGAGCTAGTGGTGAAGATTGCTGTGCTGTGTGTGAATTTTTTAATGATAAAATTTGTCAGTCCTCTCTTAGTCCGTTATTTTCTCTTCAAGTAGATCCTCGTGGTAAGTGTTTGGAGTTTCAGCGCCAGCCAGAATTCGAGCAAGGTTTGATTTCACTTGACCAGAATTTAGATGAAAACTACGATGACTTAGATTAAATTTAAGTTCTAAAATGTTGAAGGCGATCGCCCTATCAAACAAGTAGTTTAAGAAAAATTATGGAACTTAACGAAACTGTTGAAAATAAAAAAAGTCTGGGAGCAAAGCCGTTTACATCCACAGATTCCCCCACCACATTTCAAGCAATAGGCATTATTAGGGGACAATATTTCCCAAGTCAAGATAACCCAAGGGAGGGGATAGTAGTAACAGAGTCAGGTACAACATTTTGCGCCGATTTACGCCAATCGGCACAAAAACAATGTGCCGGAGATTTAGAAAAAATTACTGAACCGCAAGTTTGGTCGTGTTACCCACGACAAATCGAAGAAGCGCCTTGGCTCAAGCTAACACTTAAAAATATCAGATCCCCAAAAACTCTTCCAGAACATATCAATTTTTTCCTAGTTCGAGGTGTGATAGTTGACCAGGATTCAACAGCAAATACATTTGAAATCGAAATTCGCAGGAATTTACAACCACCAAATAATGGCAAACAATGGAATAAATTTAAACCTTTTACTTTAAATATTGTAGGTAGCTTACCATCAAATTCAGTTAACCAATTCTGGGAATTAGCTTGTAGTTTAGATGGCTATAACCTTGTACTAGAAGATGCACATTTAGTCAGTGCAAACTTTGTAGACTCAGACGAGGTAGCTTTGTCTGAACCAACTTCAACCCCAACCCCGAAAGCGCCAGTAGTAAAGCAAGCTGACTCATCAGCCAAAAAAGATCGTCCAACAATTCAAGCTAACACATCGAAAAATATTGACTTAGGAGATAACGAGATGGCAACAGCAGGCAAATTAGAATTAACTATTAAAATTAATAGCTTTCCCGAAGATGTCAAGACAGTAGAAAACGGCTGGAAACGTTTTGAACTTGACTGTGACGGTGTAATAGCCAGCATTACAGTTAAGCCAAAAATTTTTAAAAAGTTGGAAGATGCTGTAGCAAATTATCCTATGTGGGTAGCTGCGATCGCAGGTAAAATGGGCAGCCGCACTAAAGATGGTTTTGTGCTAGAGAATGCCAGCATTACTACATTTGAGCGTAAACCCAAAGAATCTAATCAAGAATCTGTAGCCACAAAAGTTTAAAGCAGGG
>JBARVL010000543.1:0-28699 GCA_049646245.1 Crinalium sp.
AGTTGATACTGGTAAAACCCTTCAATATGCAGTGAAGTATCTGGATCTTTACTTAATCCTAATGTAGATATCGGGCCACTAACACGAGTAAGTTTAGGCTCCATCCCTACAATTATCCCTGCAAAGCTACCCTCCTTACCTAAATTAGGAAAGCCCAGAGTAACTGCATAATTCCAAATCCCTAAATCTCCTCCTAGTAAAGAACTTTGTCCAGCAGAAGGTAGAGTGCGCGTGGTAGTGTAGCCAGCCCAACCACCTAAGATAAATTTAGGGCTAAGTTGTAGTGATGCCTGTATACCATAGGCATTACTAGATGTTGACAAACTCGATCCTTCTGGAATTAAGTTCAAAAAACTTTGATCTAAGCGTAAACCCTCTCGATTATCCGATAAAGCAGAGCGAAGATTAGCACGATTGCTACCAGCAGTTAAATCGTTATTGTAAGCATTCAGGTAAGTTAAGCCGACAGTTAAATTTTCTCTTGGCTTGATAGTTAACTGTCCTAAAGCCCCATAAGGTCCATCAAACAAACCACCCCCTGGTGTGGGGTTAGCTGGATCACTTGCTAAATATCCTAAGCTTAATTCCAGATTTTCGTTAAAAGTGTGCCTCACGGCTAAACCAGCACCGCTAGTTAAGCCATAAATGGGATTACGAGTAGCAAAGTTAGAAAGTGCGCCAGCATCACCATCGCCATCAAAGCCAATATTGATAGTATCGGTAAAGTCATCAGCCGCGCCAGCATTAGCCTCAAGGATTACAGTTGTCTTCTCACCAACGGGGAAACTATACAACAGTGCATCAAGGGCAGCAGTAGTATCACTTTCGGTGCTGAAAGTTCCAGCCGTAAACCTCAGATCGCCTTCAGGTGTCAATGTAGAAGTACCAGATAATGAAGGTAGGTTAGCTATCTGAAATCTGGTTCTAAGTAGGTCTTTACCCGTAAAGCTAGTATCAAAGTTTAAACGAGTCCGAGTTCCTAAAACAGTTACTTGGTCTATTTTTTCACCTATTGCATTTTCTCCTGCTGCTACACCTGCAAGCCCAAAGATAACTGTTCCATTTAGCTTAGTTGTAGTTGAAAACTGACGCTGTTCTATAAAGGCAGTACGACCTTCTAAGCTATCTAATCGTGTCCCTAAAGTTGTCAGTTCAGTTCTAAACTCTTGAGTTAGTCGTTGTACTACCTGAAGATCATTGTTGCTAATCCCATTTGTATTTGTGCCAGGGCGAGCAATCAAGCTTTCTATCTGTTGAAAACAAGCATTCAAACCAGCAGCAAATTCATAGCGTGACAGTGCGCGGCTACCACGATAAGAACCATCAGGGTATCTCTGCAAACATTTGTATCTTTCTGCAAGGTTCCTGAGAGCTTCATAAGCCCAGTCTGTCGGTCGAACATCGCTTAATTCGGAAACGTTTGTTACGGGAACTGTAGGAGCATCAGCATTATTATCAAGATTTTGCGACAATATATCTGTAGAAGCCTTAATATTAGGTTGTGCAACTATTTCTGGCTTGTCTGCTGTCGGTTTAGTCGTAACTTCAGCAATTGTAGGTGCTAGATCACTAACGACTGGTTGCTCAAGACCATTAACAGCGATTCTCCCTGGAAGACGCTGCGCGATCGCACTTGTTGGTTCTGTTGCGGTTTGAAACTCTAGCGTTGTTGTATATGGCATTTCAGCCGCGTTAGCATAGCTATCCGCAGAAATCACACTAGCTGCTGAAACAACCAGAAATACTCCCAAACTACCTGGACTACCTAGCAGGGAATTCCACATTTTAGACACAATCATTTTCCTCACACCAATATCAGCTTATGCACGAATTTACTCGCTGGTTTTAGCAAGAATGAGATCTATTCTTAATAAGCTATGCTAAATTACTCAATATTTGAATAATTTGTCAACTATTTTCTGAATTCACTCTAGAAAGAGTTAAATATAAACAAAAAACCTGCATCCTTTCTGACGAAAGAATTACAGGTATTTTTAAATAAAAAACTTGCTGTGTATTTCTAATTAAGTTTTATTTTTAGTCCTTCTCGTCTATATGTTCCGCAACAGACATATAAAGCTGGAGGACATGAGCATCTTGCAAGCGATAAAAAACTTTACGCCCTTGTTTCCTATAGCCCACCAGTCGCATAGCTTTCAAACATCGCATTTGGTGGGAAACAGCCGATTCGCTCATCTCCAGCATCGCAGCTAAGTCGCAGACACAAAGCTCCTTGAGTGCCAACACCGAAACTATCCGCAGACGATTAGGATCTCCTAACAGACTAAAAAACTCTGCCATGCGTTGAGATTTTTCTACGCTAAGAATCTGCTGTTTGAGAGGTTGGCACTCATCAAGGTCAATTGGATGTGGCGGATGACAATTGAGATTCTCTGCCTTCTGAAGGGAAGGGGTTATAAATTCATCCGATGAAAGTTTAGCCGACATCTAATTTATAAACTTGACAGTACTAAGCTAATACAATTTCCACAAGTTCGCTCAATCAAACAAACAACCCTGCCCAAACCGACAGCAGTAGGGCAGGGCGTGTCATCTTAGCTGCATCCACAGCCACTGTGACCACAGCCTTCCCCATCGCTATGACCTTTAGCACAGGCTTGGCTACAGTAGTACTTTTCATTATTTTCAATGGCTTCACCAATACTAACAACGCACAGGCAGGAATCGCAGGCGCATTTCATTGAGGTTACGGTTGTCATAACTTTTTCCTAATCAGTTCTTTTTATTACTATAACATCTGAACAGATATTCATGTGTTTTTTGGCAAAATCTTCTAGAATCGTTTTACAGTAACCGTTGTGAGGGATGCGAGTGAGAATATTTAGCTAATTAAGAAAAAAAGCTTGCCAATACCAGTTAAATTTGTTATGTTAATTAAGGATAAAAAACACCAGCCCGGATAGCTCAGTTGGTAGAGCAGAGGACTGAAAATCCTCGTGTCGGCAGTTCAATTCTGCCTCCAGGCATTAAATTAAAAAGCTTAAACCCCTGATTCCTTATTGGTTTCAGGGGTTTTGATTTAGACGCTACGAAATCGCTACGACGGGGTAATTCACACCCAAAGTCAACGAAAAATCGACGAAAAAATCTAAGTTTGACTATGGATTGACTATTTAGTTAAAACTCGGAACTTTAGCTGTAGAAGCAATTCCAGCATAATGCTGATAAATTGTCTTGGGACTATTGCCTACCCAGTTAGCAACTTGCTGAACTGTTACCCCTCTTTCTAGGCACAGAGTAATAAATGTATGCCTAGTGTTGTACTGAGAGCGATAAACGATTGGTAGTGGTTCCAAGATGGTTTTCCATGCACGCTCTAGAAAATTGTGTGGATCGATTGCCTTGCCTTCTGGCGATGGGAAAACTAGCGCGTCTGGATCTTCTATCCAACTTGGCATGATTTCGAGTAGTAATTTTCGCAGATGCTCGTTAACGGGAAATTTTCTAACCTTGCCAGTTTTGGTGGTTTTGGTTTTTTTGAGTACGATCGCCTGACTAAAAGTAATAGTGTTGAGGTCACTGCTAATTTGTCGCCATGTGAGTGCGATCGCTTCCGATGTTCTACAGCCTGTTAAAAACAAGAATTTAACAAATGGCGCATAGTATCTGTAGTATCGGTTGATTTCAAAAGCAGTGATGATCGTCTGCATCTCAGCTTCTGTGAAAGGATTAATGGTTTTACTCCTAGTTGATTGCAATTTGGGGAGCTTCATAAACGGGTTGAGCGGGATTAATTCTTGCTCTTCTGCCCATTCACAGCAAGCGCGAATTTGAACTAAACAACGCCGTGCTGCATCTGGTGAGAGTGAGTTAACTAAGTGACGTTTAATAATTTTGGCGTGATTTAAGTCTTGGGTCGGCAACGCTGCTATATGGTTAGCTGTCTTTTTGAAATCTTTTGTGATGGTGGAGTGAGCTAAACTTTTAGCTTTGAATTCTGTGTACTTTGCCCACAGTTCATTTAGTGGGGGGAGTCCTGGTATGACATCAGGGGCGTAAGGTTTATATTTGATGAGCGTCTGGTCAAATCTCCCGAATACAATATCTGATTCAATTTCCTTGGCGCGGGCTTCTGCTATTTTCCAGTTTTGTTTGTTGTCAGCGAGCGACAACGAGAGATATTTTTGTTGTCCGTTAAATACGTGGCGCGGTAGTCGTAATCGTAGCCAACCTTGGAATGATTCTACTGTGACTGTACCTTTAGGCTGTCTCATCAACCCACCTCACACGCTCACCTACCCCCTCGCACTCCTGACAGTCCATATCTCCAGGCAACCAGTACATACTTGCTGCTCTACCAGTTCCATCACAGCTAGGGCATTTTTCGATAATTCTCCGTTTTTTCTTTTTATCTATTGGCATAGTTAACCAGTGAGTCGCTTCAAGTAATTGATCAGATTTACGAGATTTCCACTGCCTTAAGCAGTTGATGCTGATACCTAAATATTCAGCAGCTTGAGCAGTTGTCAAAACTTCGTTGCTCATTAGCGCCGACCCTCTACGAAACCTTGAAATTTACCCTCACAGATATTTTTCTCAGATTGAAGTTGGCTAATGGTTTGGTCTTTTTTAAGCAACTCAGTTTCTAAGGTTCTAATGCCATCGTTAGCGAGAAAATACTGCATAACGTTGGCTGCAAGACTGAACATCAGAACCATAGGGAGTATTGAAAAGTTTGACTCGCTTCTGTTAGAGTCTTGGATCATTGCACCTCACGGGTAGTGGGTTGGTATTCGTTAGGAAAAGGGCAGTGATGAAAGGTGCATTACGTCTGTTCACTGGTACTGCCCCAAAAATTTAAAAAAACTTAACAAGCAACTTTGATTGGATCTTCAGGAACACCCGTTAAATCCATGCCTAGCCTCTCAAATAAAATCCTTAAAGAAATTCCGCAAACGCGACATATTGACACTATTTGCTCCGGTGATAACTTAATCTCTGAGGTCGGTAATTTGATTAGGCGCTGGTATGTAGCACGAGCAAAACCGCATTGGTAAATAAACTCGTCCTGATTTAGTTCTGTAAATCGCAACCGTAAATCTTCCAATGGGGAATCGGTCTCCTGCGGGGTTTTTCTGTTTCTTTTTGCCATTGTATCATATTGATGCCTGTATATGAAGCATCAGTATTGACAAGTATTGTCTGAGGCATCATAATGAGGCTGAATAGGGTGTGAGCAATCAAGGGCGGATCGATGTCGAAAAAGTCCCGCCTTTATCCCTAGTTTCTCAGAGTCAAAAAAAAGGTGCGTAAGTCGTAGCGACCGCAGCACCAATTGACAAAACATCTACTCCTAACGAAGCCAACCACTAACCAGATCGTCAATCTGGTATTCCCACCAGAGGTGCAACTGTACTAACCCAAGGAGAAATGCCTATAGCCAATTAACATTCATCTGCTGATATTCATGCTCCTTATTAATTCGCGATCGCGCATCTCCAGACGTGCGATCGCACTTCCTAAAACCTCATCTGATGATTAGCGCGTAAGCCGTAGCGATCGCAGCGCACCAGATGACTATCGCTGACCACCACTGATAACCAAAATGCGATCGCCTATGGCACTAATACTTGTCTCAATATTGACCTTGCCCATTCCAAATCCACCATCACCCCATAGAGGAACCGGACGGAGAGACACATATATAGGAGGAACAATTGCAACCCACAGACTTGATTTACAAAAGCCATTGCATCTGGGTTGAACCCAATTCAGGAGGAGAAGGCTTTATTCCTAATTGGCGAAATCCAGACGATAAATGTGGATGCTGCAGCAGATCTATTAATTCATTTCCATCAATAGAATCTGCAATCCGATTCGCCAGAGTGCGTATAGATGCCACTACCAAAGCACAAGAAAAACTTCAAGAAGAGCCTAAAACACTTAGAGAAATTCTGGGTAAAAAATGGAAATAACAAAAGTTGGATACGGAACCACGAGAAGTATCGGCAACTACGAAAACTGCAAAGTTTATCTAGAAGCTGAAGTTAACGAAGGAGAAAACGTTGATGAGGTTTTTAGCAAGCTACAACAGCAAGCCGACAGCTACGCTCATCAGCACAGGGAAATTCAAAACTTAGCAGAAGTAGCACGATACCTCGAATATGATGCCCGCAGATACACGGGTCAACTAAGTGAAGCCAAAAAACAGTTTGAGTTTCTGAAGGAAAAATGGGACAAAGCCAAAGCCTTTTTAGAACAGCATGGAGTAGAGGTCACAGCCCAATTTCCTGTAACACCTTGCTTGTACAACGAAAGCGAACAAGCATTGGGAGAAGCCACTACAGGGAACACAGAAAAAGGAGGAAAAGACTTAGGCGACATCCCTTTTAAAAGTGCGGAGTTTTAGTCATGCAACATATATCTGAAATTCCGCCTCTGTTCGCAATTCCTGTACGTCCTTGTATGTATTTCAAGGGTAAGCAACCTCCAAAATTCGCACTGGGTCAACTAATAAAAACCTGTGTCGATCAATTTAGTGGCGCTGTCGATGTTTTGGTAATTCAAGGCATCAAAGCGGATGAATCGTGGCTTTACTACTGCGAATATCTCACCTGTATCAAAGCTGGTCAGAACTCTGTAGCTTGGGACATGGGAGAAGAGTTAGAGCTAGAAGAAATAGATCTAGATCCAGTCACAGAAGATGACATAGCAGTGCTTACCAGAATAGATAAACAGGTCAAGCTTGACGTTGAAGAAATGACACGGTAGACAGCAAACAACAGAGCGATCTGAATTGGAGTCGGATCGCTCTTAATTAAGGAGGGAACATGAAATTAGAAGTGCATGGCTTCCAAATAATAATTGAGAAGTTCATTGGAGCGCAAGTAGACCAGTATTTTAAAAGTTTTCTACATTCATGCACATTTTCTCTGTGCTTCAACCAGCCGACAAACGATAGATGCTGGTGTATTTTAGCGCCGTCAATTGAAGTAGCAGAAGCATTAGACCAGACTCCGAACTGGCAAGGTTACAAACTGCTTAAAGGTTTAATCGTAGATAAAATCTGTATTTACTACAAAGCTGATACAGAATTTCCAGAATTACTAGGAGTATGGGAGGTGCATGATGTTTGCGTATGATTATTTATCACTAAAAGAGCGATCTCCTAAGCCGTTGACACTACCTCCTCAAAACGTTGGCATGGAAGAGGAAATTCTAGGAGGAATACTACTCGACCCAGGAGCATTGGGAAGAGTTAAAGATATTCTTGTCAACCACGCTTTTTACATTCCATCCCACAGGCATATCTATCAGGCGGCGTTAGAACTTGAGGAACATGGTAGACCCAAAGATTTAATAAATGTAGCTGCATGGCTACAAGAAAATAACTTATTAGACACGGTTGGCGGTCTTAACAAATTAGTCCAGTTAATACAACATACAGTTAACACGGTCAATATCGACTCTTTGTCGATCAAGACAAGAGAACACTTCATTGAAAGAGAAATAATTAGCCTCGGAAAAGAGGTAGAGGATATAGCTCGTGACAATAGCCTTTCACTAACCGAAAAGCTTGCCAAGACAGAAGAAATAACGCTAAGGATTACCGCGCTAAGACACAAGCAAAACATTTCTTACAAGAAAGCACAATCAGAAATTGAATTAGAGCAGTTAACCAGAGAAATTGAGGAGATAGAGCAGATAGACAATCCTTTTATGAAAAAGCTTCAAACCAAAAATGTTATGAAGAAATGGGGGCTGAAGTCCGAGAAAGAATTTTTAGATTTACACGCTCGCTGGTTGGAGCAATCCAATCAAAAGCGGTCATATTCTCTTGACGAATATTTGCAGATGCACGGTGGCAAATCTGCAAAATGGCTGCTAGATAGCTGGATACCGGAAAAATCAATAACAGTGATTCATAGTTTGGGAGGCACGGGCAAGACAACTTTAATCAACACTCTGGCTAAATCACTAATCACGGGGACGGATTGGAGTAAGTACGAAGTTAGCCGACCCATCAAGATTTTGTGGGTACAAACCGATCAGGGTCCAACCGTGACCAACCTGCTCTTAGACCGCCAAGGATTTTTTGCGTTATCGCCAGACGAGAAAGAACGGCAACGCATTTTAGATGATTGGTATGTTGAAGAGTACGCAGTCCTGGAACGAGAGCTAGACGAATATAAATACGATTTAGTAATCATTGATAGTTTGACATCTGTTAGCAGCAACCTAATTTTCCGTGAAAACGATCAGGAATTCGCTAGACCATTAGCTAGACTACGGCATATCGCCAACAAAAAGAATTGTGCCTTCCTCATCCTGCACCACTCAGGCAAGGCTGGAGATATGCGCGGAACAACCGCCATTTACAATGCAGCCGATCAAGTCTGGAAGATGGAGCGCACTTTAAGCTCTGATAAAACGGCTGCAAATCTTACCATCGAAAAATCAAGGTTCAGAGAAGACAAGAAAGTCTACCGCTTAAACTTTGACGCAGAAGATAATCTCTGGATTGCTGAGGGGCAAGTCACTGGATCTGGAGAATCGGAGACAATAGAAGAGACTTGCAATCCAAAGCTTAAAGCTATTAAGCGATTTTTGCAATCTGAAGAAGGCATTGGGTTTGAACCTATCGAAATAGCTGAAGCCACCAACATCAACCCAGACTATTGCCGAAAACTGCTACAACAGGGACTCAAAGAGGGACTGATTAATTCGTTTCGTGGTAATCGCACGGTGGCGGTTTATTTTGTGGGTCGGCTCAATACCGATCCTAGCGATCCTAGTAAGGATCGCTTAAGGATCGCTCACGAGGATCGGTTTCAAAGCCATGTAGAGCAAGCAATAGAGCCTAATGAAATCATCACCGATCCTTGCGATCCTCAAAATTTGATCAATTTACCTGAACAAAACGAAGGATCGGAAGGATCGGAAGGATCGGAAGGATCGGAAGGATCTGAAGGATCGGAAGGATCGGAAAAGCAACCCACGTTTAAAAGTGGCGATCACGTAATTTATGCAGGCGATGGAGCGTTGGGGGTAGTTATTGAAACGCATTTCCGCAACAGGGATGGCGCGATCATTCCTGATCCACAAGAAGAAGTGATTGTAAGATTTGACGATAAACCTGGCGAATCAGAAATGATCTGTGTGGAGTATTTAAAGTTCAATCTAGACGGAAAATCTCAAACAGAACCTAGCAATCAACCATTCAAAAACTTAAAGCCAGGGCAACAACTCCAAGCTCTCCACCACTCCGATCACAAAGGGTTTATCCGAAGCGTAGGGGTAATTACGAAACTGGTTCAGAAAAATAGTAAGTACTGGGCTATTGTGGAAACTCAAAAAGGTATCCGTAACTTTAACCTGGAAGCGGTAAAAGTTTTATCATAGGAACGAAAAGCTATGAGCAGTACAACCTGGAAGCTGTGGAGGTACTGGATTAGAAAAATTGGATCTACAGTGAATCTTCAAAAGGAGAGTTACGGATCAATTCTCATTGATGGCGGTAAGTCGTCAGGGCTGGAATAAATTTCGTTGTAGCCTTTAATTGCCTCCCTATTCTCCTGGATTTTTTTAGCGAGTTGATTTCTGGCTTTTTCTCGCTTGGAGTCCATGGAGATAAGTTTGGACATCTGCCACGCATTCATAAGTAGTAGCACTATTTCTGAAAGGTGCTTAAAAGTCAGATCAATTAAATAACCCACCTCTTTAGCGGTGTAAACAGCATATAAGTATCGCAATTTTACCTCGACAGCAAGATATCTATTTTTTGTTCCAATGTTGATTTTGTGTCCCCTGTATACCTCCAGATGTTCAGTGTAAAATCGCCTATCCAAAAATGGACACTTAAAAGCCAATGCGTAATTACTAGCGACTTCTGGAAATACGATTAATTGGATTCGATCTAAATAAATTTTCCTAGCTACCGTGGCATCAGTATCATAGTTACCTCCGACAGTTAGACCCGTATTGATTCGCTGAGATAGAAATCCAGCAAATCGCCAACGAGGTTGGGCTGTGTTGCTTGTACAAAGAATCGCTAGAACGAATTTATCAACCAGTATAGGGATAGACAGTTCAGGTATTGGCGTATGAATGTGATTTGGGATATTAGGATTGTGAGTAGCAACTTGAGAGCCTGTATAAATAGATTCCCAGTTGTTGCTATCTGGCAGATTTAGCTTGATGTCAGGCATTGATCCGATTTGCCACCCCTGATAAATACTCATCCATATCAAGCCCAGAATCCTCTAGGATATCTCCAAAAGTATCTATATCTAATTCTCCAGATACCAATTGTTGAATAGCTATAGATGCTTGATGTTCTCGTGCCATCAAATCCTCTAGATCGTCATCATTACAAATACTGATGACGATGCCTAATAAATTCCAGTAATTAGAGGTAGCGTCCATTTTCAGGTTGGAAAGAAACAACACAGCCAGCGACTTTTGTTGTCGCAGAGGATGCGATTAACTGTTTCCTTTCCTTAAAAGTTTCAGTAGTTGTGGCTTTGCCGAAAGGAACTGTAAAAGAATGCCCCTCTTTAGGATTATATTTACGCCCTGTAATCTTAGAAGTTTTTTGAGTGGATGCTTGTGCTGTATCAGGATCAAACAAGATTGCTTTGGCTGGAATAAATAATTTATTGACAATGGCACCGCCAGTAGGAGCCGCCGCATGACTTACAACGGTTGTCTCGACAAATCTGTCCGCTATTATCACCCTAGAACTCATTGGGACTCTATATTTATTCTCAGCCGTAAAGGGTACGCCGAATGGATTGACGTTAACTGGATTAAGTACGCGATTACGGTTCGCATTTGCGCCATAAGTAATAATTCTAGTGCCGCGATTGTAAAACATCTCCATCACAGTTCCGGCAGGTGGAGTACCAGAAGTCGTACTTGTGCCTACTGGTTGTAGTGTTTTCAATGCTGCCTTTAAAATAGAAAATCTTTTTCTGCCCATAAAGCCTCTAATAGCTTGTTTTCCTTACTGTAGAAGCTTTTTAAGCGGTTGTGTTGGCTTTGCAGTTATAGCGCATCACTTAAGTCGTGGGAAATTTATTTACAAGGTATTTTTTTTAAACTCTCTCCAGCGCATCTCTGAAACGTGAGACACAATCTACTAAAACAATATCTTGGTTCATTCCATACTTTTGAAAAGTAGCGTAAGCAAACTTAACATCACCAAGGGGTCTTTGAATCGGCAACTTTATATTTCTTCCTGCGAAAGTTTCGTACTTAGGCGTAGAAAAGTTTTTTTCACTGGTGCTTGTATTTAAATTTTCCCAATCAGGTGTATCCCCTTGTACTTGTAATATTTTTTCGACTAAGTCTTTAACATCTGCTACAGCATCTCCAAAAACTTTGATGTTGTAACCTTTGAACGTATCTATATAACTAAAACGTTTTCTCCCTTTCTTGTATACCAGTCGAGGTGTAGCAAAGATAGTTTTTATTTTTAGAGCCAATGCTTTCACTTCTGCCTTGGAGATACTTGTATCCCTAAATCTAATAGTTATCTGCGCCCTGGTAGGCTTTCTATTGTTGGTAATAGCTGAAGCGTCGGATTCTTGAAAGTGTAATTGTATTTGAGGATTAAACTTAAATTGTGATTGAAAGTCTGTTACTGGGATACCATAAATAGCTTGCTCTAAATCTTTGCCAGCACGAAGCACAAAAAAGAATAAAAACAATCTAACAAGTGTTAACACTAAGCTGTCTTGTTCAGTGTGCATACAAGCTATTCTTAAATGCGCTCGATTAAATCTAACGGTGTCGGGATTGCCATCCGCATCTACATAAGAAGTCCCTTTTATATCTGGTTCCCAGTTATCGCCAAATTCTGAAAATTCAAGCTTGACGGCTCTATTCATCGTGAGCCGTATTACATCTTGCAAGTGTTCGACTGGGGAAAAAGCGTTAGGTAGAGCCATATTTAATCCGGTTTAACGAAATCTTTCTCTGTCGCGGTAATCCCTGCTGATTCTGTTTTGGCAGTAGCAGCAGCAGTTGTCAAGGTGGGTGATGGAGTTACACCCATCCCTGATGGTTTCAAGTCTTTTAAAGAGTCGTCCAATTCTTTTTTAATATTCCCGAAATTGGCTATTTGAGATTGAGCCGATAGCGTATTCTCGGCAATCTCATTGACTGTAGATAATTTATCTTCCGCCCCGTCTAATGCGACAAACAATCTGTTTCCAAAATTGGGACTAGGATTCATCCACCCAAAAGCGTTATCCAATACGGTTCTACTCTTTAATAAAGCATTACCTATTCTTGCCGTTTGACCTCCCACTATTTCTAATGCTGAAAGAATTGTATAGCTCAATCCTTGGACAGCAGAAAGCATATTAGCAGCAGCTTGATAGATCCGGTTGTATTTCTTAAAATCTGCCTTTATCCCTTCAAAGTTTTCAGCCCCAACAGCGTTTTTAATTGCTGCTTCAATAGTGCTGTTAAACATTGAATTGATGTCGAATATTTCGCCTTCTGGATTCTTGGAATAATCTTTAATTCCTATTGCCCCTAGCACATTACTTATAGTTTCCATCAAGGTTTCTTTCAGGCTTGCCGACAGCATCATTGCATTGTGAAATACAGCCGCAAATGTAAGTAGATTCAAAACTCTGTCAAGCTGTAGAAACTTCCATGTGTCACCAAATTTTTTAATAACAACATCTTTTAGATCGCCAACCCTTTTTAAAACATTTCCGACCTGCCCACTTATCCCCCCTGGTACTTGCGCTCCAAGTTTTGAGTTAATGGTATTAACTGTAGTTTTGATAGGCGTTAATAGGCTTGTATTCAAGCCCGACAATGCAGCGCCTAAAGGATCGATTCTATTCTTTAAATCATTACTAATATTATTTTCCGCTTGCTTCATTCTGTTGCTACCACATCCACCTGGTTGCATTGTCCGGCAGGCTCCAGATGCAGCAGCGTTAGTTATACCTCCTATGAATAGCTGGCTTGCTATTAATATTCCAGGGATTTTAAGTATTTGTTGGTCAAGGTTTTTATTCAAATCTTCTATCCTTTGTAATGCTTGCTTATCCACTCTTTCTCGCTCTTTTATCTTGGTTTCTAATGCGACGATGCGCTTAATATCAGCATCTTTTCCAGGATTTCCCTGCTCTCCTCTGTCTCCTTTTGTTGCGGAGGAAATACGGGCGGCTAACTCGCTAATCTTGCTATTAAAATATTTTGATGAGGTTTCCAGGTTTTTTAACCTGTAATCATGGTTTTGCAACTGTCCGAGCCAAGGCAGTGTTTTGTCATAAAGCTTTCCTAAATCTTTGTCTACCCTGTCGAGATACGTCTCTAAAATATCAAGCCTTTCTGCTACTTGCAGGACTCCCCAAGTCGTTAAAAATCCTGAGATTAGATTAAAGGCTGCTCCTGCTTTGCTTAATGCTTTTGATGCTGTTGTTGCTGCTGTTGTTGATGCTGTTGTTGCAGCCGATGCGGTTGTTGACGCTGCTGCTGCTACTGATGCTGCGGTTACTGCTTGCTGGCTTACGGTTGTAAAGCCTTGTTTTAGATTGGTTATTTGGCTAACAACTGGAGATATCTGCTGGCTGACAACAAATCCAATTAATGGGATAGTTAAATTTCCTATATTATCTTTAACTTTATCAAAAGCTTGTTGGATTATTTTATTAGCATCAACCTTGTTATTGCTACAGCATTGGTTTACTTTATTCTGTATATTTACTACCTGGACATTTAATCCGTTATACTTGCTGTCTGTATAGTTGTTTGCCTGTGCTACGGCTTCGTTAATTATTGCGCTTTTATCTATTTTATTGTTATTTAAACCATTGATTTTCGCTTCTAGCTTGCCCAATGCTTTCTCTAATTCTTTGCAATTGCTCATTTCAATTTATTCCCTAATTTGTTAACCTTGTTCGCCGTACTTTTACAGGGCAAACAACAATATCCAGGATAAGTAGGTTTGGGGCATTTGACATAGCCTTCGGCACAATCTTCTCCGCAAGCAACCTCATACTTGACTGGACAGGGCTTGTCTTTTCCCGATACATCTAAAAGCCTGCCATTTACCACTAACTTGCATCCGGCTCTCCCACAAACATACTTAAATCCTTGCGGCTCCTTCCATTGCCCACCAAATCTTTCGCTGGTAAATCCAATCTCAGGGATGTCCACCCATAAACCATTTTTACATCCGTCTATTACTGGGCGTGTGTTGATTGTAAGAGTTTTTCCTTCCTCTATTTGCCCTAACGGGAATTCACCAAATTCGTAGGGGCAATTAGGGTAGTTTGGTGCAGTAAAAGCTACGCCTATTAAAAATACTTCCATTGTTCCAGGGCAGTCAGGAACTGCCATCCCACTGCTTCCTGTTTTTTTAAAAATTGGTACGTTTTCAGCCTTAACTGATACGTTTATTCCCGTAGATGAGTTTATTTTTACCCGCCTCTTTTTTTTTCCTTTAAACCAATAAGTTACTATTGCTGATTCCGAGTTTTTACAGTAATCAATCCCCGACATTCTTTACCCCTGATCAAGTGCTGTGAATCCTGTAGGTACAGGGTAAATAAATTCGCTTGCAAGCGTTCTTAGTGTTGCACTTGCTGGCATTTCCGCGTTATTGTCTCCGCTTATAGCAGGGTAAAAAGTAATGCCGAGCGGGATAGAAAAATTTCCTTGAAGTGTTCCATCTTTATAAAAAAATAAAGACCCGCTATCTGCATCTAAAGCAACTCCTATTATCGAATTGTTGGAAAAGCTTGAGCCAAAGGCTGATCTGGACCCGTTGAAGTATTTATTTCCGTTGTATCCGTAGTATCCCCAACTTAAGTTACTGCCACCTACATACAAGTTTGTCGAATGTTCTTCTCTTGCTATTCCTACCACGACAAATTGATTGTGTGTTAGTATCTCCCAGTAAATTTTCCCCGCAGGTATCGCTTTTGTCGTGAATGCTGTATCTTGTTTCAGCATTGGGCTTGTAAAGGTTAGATCATTGTTAGTTAATACTCCATCTAATATTTTGGTACTATCCCAAGTTGTCCGAGATTGAGTTGGAGTGTCAATCAATCCTTGTAAAAAGTTGTTTTTGGTAATGTGATACGTTTCTCCTTCTGGGGATTGAAGCAGTAGAAAATCGTTATTACTCGCTGTCGTTTTTTCGATGCCTAAATTTTTGATTTGAGTCATAACTCGTTTACGTTTAGAGGTGTGTCGTATAGTTCAGAGTTTTGTTCTATCTCTAGCAAGAAAGTATCAATTTGATGGTTGTTAACCCAGGATCTCCCCCAATACTTGATCCTGAATAAGTAAGCGCCTGAATTATCAAAGGATAATTTCTGCCCTGTTTCTGTGATGATGTTTTCACCTGTTTCTGTGGTGATATAGCCTTTGAAGTATTGTGAGGAAGTTACCAACAATGCTGCTAAGAGCGATTGAGCCGAATTGTTGTCCCTAGAAGAAAGCTGCAAGCCTAATTTATTAATAATTAAGTTCTGCTCTGTGGATTGTGACTCGCTGCCAAGTAAGTCAGAAACATTAATAATCATCTGGGTCAATCGTTGCAGTAGACTCTAGTTTGTAAAGCGTGACCGTGTAGGATTTCTGTCTGTACTGTTCATCGTTTCTCTCAACCAAAGTCTCAAAGCTTTCTTCAATCACAACTCGCTGATCTGGATTAATTGCAAAGTTTTCAGGCGTAAGTACTGCCTTGGCTTTTAATAATGTTGCAGCGAGCAATGATTGTGCTGTGTTGGTCGCGCTTCCTGTCAGCCCTACGCTTCCTAAATCTGCTTTAGCTACTATTAAGCTAGTTGCATCTTGTGTTGCTCCGTCGCCAAAAACTTGTTGAATTGTCGGGGCTGGCATGAAAAACACCACATATAGTGAATAGCTTTATTGTGGCACACTAGATGTAGTGCTATTGAATCCATTAGATCATTTATGTAAACTTGCTCATTAAAAGCTGGTTGAAAAATGATTTGGGCATTGCTTGGGCTAGTAATTCTTAGTTTCCTGTTAGCAATTATTTATTTGGTTTTCGCGGTCAAGGCTTTGATTTATCCCAAATCAAGATCCGGTAGAAGGCGATCTCCAGTTAAACGCAACAAGCGAGTTAGTCGTAAAATCCGTGATCGCTTATATCAACTTGTTAGAGGCGATACTGCCTTAGCTGAAAGATTGGTAAGTCTGGCTAGGCAGGATAATCCAAATCGTGATGAGACATGGTGCTGGGAAAAAGCTATCTGGGATCTAGAAAGGGATAGGGAGTAGGTATGAATGCTGAAAATCCTCGTGTCGGCAGTTCAATTCTGCCTCCAGGCATTAAATTAAAAAGCTTAAACCCCTGATTCCGTAATGGTTCAGGGGTTTTAAGTTTAAGTGCGGTGCTGTGGTTACTGGGGTAAATTACCCCAGTCTTGATATTAATTGGATATCTTTGACTAGGAAGTGCGATCGCCAACTATCTACCTAATAAATGCGATCGCACACCCTAACTAAAAGCAGGTTAACCGTTATCTTCGTCGGGGGCAAAGCTTAAACGTATAAACACTTTGCCCGATTTCCATCCACCTCCAGATGCTCTAAGAACACGGCATGGAGCGCCGTCTGTAAGCCAAGCTGATGTTCTAGTCTGACCTTCTATGAAATTAAGAATTTCAGAAACTTGCACTGTTGGATCGCCGATTGGACTATCCTCTGGCTCCATCGAAAGCACATCCTCATCCGTTAAGTGAATTTCAGTCATCAAATAAGCTCCAAGTAACTGACACCATTATTTCGCCTAAGTAGCAGATAGGGAGTTAAAAAATGCGATCGCTCCATTAAAATTTAATGCTTATAGCCAAGCGTATTCACTTACCCTTTCTCTTATGTCGCTGTTTTTTTGATGTGGCTGAATAAACTTGAACTCAAAGTTGAAATCTTTTGTAAAATAAGTATTAGTAATCTGTTAATGAATATTGAAAAATTATAACTTTTAATAAAAAATGGTGACAGTAGTTGTAGTTCTCAATACTCTCATTTCCTTAATTTGCTTGTATGTAGCTTTGAAAATACGCAAATTGCGATCGCGACTAGCGAAAATAGCAGATACCTTAACCAAAGCTGAACGCAATACCCATAAAGTACTCAGCAAGGGTCCAAAAACAATTTCTAAGGGTCAAAGAAGCTTCCACAAGCTTAACGAACGCTATCAACGGCTTGAGCCACAAGTTAAAAAAGTGCAACAAGTCTTGGCTATATTGGGTCTACTACAGAGATTATCCCAAACAAGTTTGAGCGATCGCCCATCTAAAATTCGCAACAAAATGCCTTAATTCGTCCTGGTGTAAGACCTAGAGTAATTGTGATCAGCAATATGGAGGGGTGGTTTTGTTGCTGGTGTCTAATAAAATTGGAATTAAAGATAGAAACCAGAAGATGTCAAAAACAAGTCCTGGATCATTTATTAGCGGCGTGTTGCTAGGAACCGCCATTGGAGCGATAACTGGTTTATTAGTTGCTCCGCGTACAGGTAGAGAAACGCGGCAACTTTTGAAAAAATCTGCTGATGCCCTACCAGAGTTAGCAGAAGATGTATCTACGAGTGTGCAAATACAAGCAGATCGACTCTCAGAATCGGCGCTGCGAAAATGGGATCAAACTCTTAGCCGCTTACAAGAAGCGATCGCCGCAGGGGTTGATGCTACGAAGATCGAGCGCCAAACACTGAAGCATACTAAACCTGAAGTACCTGCTGAGTCACGTCCATCGGTTTCTGATTATAAGCTGTAGGCTCGACACTGGTGATTGATCCTCTATTTTGGCTAGGACTATCCATCTTGCTAGTTGCAGTTAGCTTAACTGCTGTTTTAGTAACAGCCTTGCCAGCTTTGCAAGAATTAGCTCGTGCTGCCCGCAGTGCGGAAAAATTATTTGATACTCTTAGGCGAGAACTCCCGCCTACCTTAGAGTCTATCCGTTTGACTGGTCTAGAAATTACAGAATTGACTGATGAGGTGAATGAGGGTGTCAAAAGTGCAACTCAAGTAGTTAAACAAGTTGATCAAAGTGTGAGTGGTGCTAAAAAGCAGGCTCAAAACTTGCAAACAACTACTCGCAGTGTAATTACTGGTGTTAAAGCAGCTTGGAAAGCTTTGAAACGCCCCAATACAGGGCGTAAGTCCGATCGCCTACCTCAGTCTCAAAAAAATACTTTCGATCTACGCCGGGGCGGAACAACACTACCAAATACACAGACTGCAAGAGCAAGCGATCGCCCTGAAACTAAAAGCGCAGTTAACCGTAAAGCCTTTGGCTCAGATCCCAATGATGTCTCACCTTATTTAAGAAATCATGAAGATTTGCAACCACTAGACTCAGAAGATTATTTAGTAAACCTCACTACCCAAGACGAGGCAGACGGAGAAACAGCACCTTAACGAGGCTGCTACAAATTGTCAGGACTTACAACCTTAAAATGCGTAAGTCCTGGCAAAGCTTACCCAAAATTTAGTGCGGACATCTTGTCCGCACTAAATTTTGGGTTGCTATATGTTGTGTGACCATCTTGGTCACTGATACTTTCGGATTTTTCCAGTAGGACAGGAGTAAATACTTTGCTACAACCGAATATTAGATTAAAGTAAAGAAGTGTAAAGAAATTAATACTTTTTTATTTCTTGGGCTAAATCAAGGCATCAATTCACCGTCCACGCAATAACTTTTGATAAAACGTCACAATGCAGCATCGTTTTACGCAACGAATTTTGGTATCATTACTAGCATTTTTTCTAGCATTCTCAGCTTGGGCGATCGCCCCCGTCGCATCTGCTTATGAAAATGCAGACTTACTGCCAGATACTCAGACACCCATAATTGACTTAGCCAAGTCCTTAACAGCTATTCAGGAAGAAGCACTCGCCAAAGATTTAGAAGACTTTGAAGCTGCTACAGGCTGGAAGCTAAGAGTTTTAACTCAATTCGATCGCACCCCAGGTCGAGCAGTCAAAAATTTTTGGGGTCTGGATGATAAAAGTATTTTGTTAGTCGCAGACTCACGCGGCGGCAATATTCTCAACTTTAATGTTGGCGATGCTGTATACCAACTGATGCCGCGTACTTTCTGGATTGAGTTACAAACACGCTTCGGCAATTTGTACTTTGTGCGAGAACATGGTGAAGACCAAGCAATCATCGAATCCTTAGAATCAATCAAAACCTGCCTGCGTCGCGGTGGTTGTAACGTTGTACCTGGCTTACCACGAGAACAGTGGATTCTTACTCTGGTTACTTCAATTCTCGGTGGAATTATCTGTGGATTTGCTGGTCAACCACGTAAACAAGGACAAGTCTTTGCATGGCAGTGGGCGCTGATTTTCTCACCACTTTGGGGAATTCTGTTTATTTCCTTTGGCATTGCGCCAGTTATTACTAGGACAACAGAATGGCTGCCTCTGTTTCGTAACTTCAGTGGTTTCTTCATCGGTGTATTAGTCGCTTACCTGTCGCCCTTCCTATCTCCATCTTCAAGTTCTGAAACGTAAGCTTAAACCGAATCAGAAAGTTTTTGTTTCAAAGCAAAATTGATCTAGCGGAAAATATGTATAGACGCGAAATTTCGCGTCTATACATGGGTAGATCCTGTATTGTGTATGCTAATAGCTTATAAATTTATTCCTATGGAATGGCACGTCACTGATGCCCAAAGTTTATCAATTATTGACCGAGAAATTGGCAATCACAGCTTTTCACCCGCAGAATACGAAATATTACGTCGGGTAATTTATGCAACTGCCGATTTTGAATATAAATCTTTAATTCGTTTTTCTGAACGTGCCTTACACGCTGGAGCAGCAGCAATGGCAGCCCGCAGCACAATTGTGGTAGATGTGCCAATGGTGCAAGTCGGGATTACACCAAATATTCAAAATACTTTTTCTAATCCCGTTTATTGCAGTATGGAAGCTTGGACTCGACCCCAAAAAGAAAAAACACGGGCGGCTTGGGGAATTGAAACTTTAGCTAAACGCTATCCAGAAGCAATTTATGTTGTGGGTCAGGCGCAAACTGCTTTAACTGCTATTGTCGAGTTAATTGAAGCGGATGAAATTAGACCTGCCTTAGTAATTGGAACGCCTTCAGGATTTGTAGAAGTGGATGTTGCTAAGGCAAGATTGAAAGATTCGATGATTGCCCACATTACTATTGATGGTCGTAAGGGGAGCGCGGTGGCAGCAGCAGCTATTGTTAACGGACTGGTTGACTTAGCTTGGGAAGCTTATGGCAGCAAAGCTAATACGATTAGTTGAAAACTCAGGTTTAATTTAGATAAGTCACAACTTAAGATCTTCTACGTCTGGATTTAGAAGAACGTCTTCTAGGATATTCAGGGTCATCACTGTATTCTAGCTGGCGACTAACATCTGCAAAGGCATCTTTTCTTAAGTAAGGATAATCGCTTACCCAAAGGTTTTGATTGGGAATGTAGATGTCAGATACTTTAGTAATGCTGCTGAGATCAGGACGGTTTGACATGACGACCATTTCCGCAATTTGACCAGGAGCGATCGCTTTATGAGTACGTTTTAGTGGTACTTGTAATTGGGTAGTAAATCCCGTTTCATCACCCACTTCTATATTTAAGCGTCGCTCTCGGTTTTCAACGATCACTAACTGTCCGCGATTATTTACAGTTTGCTCTTCCCCAATTAATTCTTCTGTAATAAATAAATCTATGACCTCACCCCGCCAGAAGCCACTATATGGTAATTTGCGACAGGCAATATTTCGCAAACTTGCCCAATAGACAGGAGCCCATAGCCAATACAGACCAGCAATTACTCCTAAAAAGAACGTCAAAATTCCTTCACCTAATATAAACTTGCCAATAATAAACACCACAATGCAGACGGCGACAACAGAAATTAGCAGCCGCCTCAAAAATACTGGAAATTTTCCCCAGTAGTAGGCATATTGGGGACCAGTAGCAAGGATAGGAATTAGTTGTTCAAATTTCTGGCGGGTTAAGGGTATTAACATTGGTGTTGTATTGGCATTATCAGGCTTATGCTGATTTTATAAGTCAGGAGTTAGAAATCAGAACTCAGGAGTCAGGAGTCAGGATAATTATTTTTGACTATTGGTTTAAAGCCTTGTCCACAAGATCAAGAAATGGAGACAAGTTTGTGTTTAAGCGTTACCCTTACTGATACTTGCTGACTACTGTATTCCGATTCCTTTTATAGGATTTTTTCCAAACCGTAGACTAATGATTGGAGTTGAATTATTTTGCGGATAGAGAGCAGAACACCAGGCATATAGCAAGACCGATCTGAGGTATCGTGACGCAGGGTGTAAATTTGACCCGCAGCACCAAAGATCACTTCTTGGTGAGCAATTAAACCAGGTAAGCGAATACTGTGAATCCGAATGCCTTCATCAGCCAGACTACCTCTAGCACCTGCTATTTTTTCGGTTTCTGTAACTGTGGGTGGGTTGAAACTCTTGCCCATTTCTGCTAGAAGTTGAGCAGTTTGAATAGCAGTACCACTAGGGGCATCAGCTTTTTGGTTGTGATGTAACTCGATAATTTCAACGTGGTCAAAGTATTGGGATGCTTGGATAGCGGCTTGCTGTAACAGCACCATTCCAATTGAGAAGTTGGGGATAATTAGGCAGCCAGTGCTGGCTTTGTCGGCAAATTCTGCCAATTCTTGGATTTTCTCTGGGCTAAGTCCGGTAGTGCCAACTACAGGGCGGACTCCGTAGGCGATCGCACTCCGCACATTATCATAAACACTATCAGGATGGGTAAAATCTACCATCACACTCAGTTGCTTTTCTTGGGATGCCATTAACAGCGCACTTTGCAAGTCATTTACAATCGGTACTTCAACCGCACCACATCCAACAATTTCACCAACATCTTCACCCAAATGTGCTGGATTCTTATCTACCGCACCTACTAGGGTGAGATCTGGCGCTTGGGCAACTGCTTTAATCACCTCTCGCCCCATTTTGCCTGCTGCACCATTAACTACCACAGGGATAGGAGTTTGATTAGCCATAATTTTAGAATATCCTTCAGAACCGTCTAGGGCATTTTAGATTAATTAGGTTAGTGCAGCGTATTACCAGGTGACAACCTAGTTGGAAATATGTCTCGTTTGAGCAATTTATCGCACATTTAAGCAGCCGTGTAGAGATGTGAAATTATGCGCTGCGCGCAGGCTATCGCTAACGCCTCTCTACATTAGCCCCAGCTTACCATCCCCAAGTTCCAGGCTCCCCCTTAAAAGGTCCAACAATATCACTGGTAATCCAACCGCCATAAAAACCGCCTGGTTGTGGCTGTACTTTTTCGCCATTGACGTAGCAAGCATCCATAATTTGGGGATAGAAAGCTATGTAGTTTTTAATAGCTTCAAATGCTGGTGTGGGGTTGGGATAAGACCAAGCAACATTTGGTGCAAGTTTTTCTTCTACAGTCAATGTGTAGTATACTGCCATGCCTTTCCACTCGCAAAATGAGCCTTGGGGAGCGATCGCCAGATATTGCATCTGGATATCTTCAGGGGGAATATAATATACAGGGGGATGGCTAGTTTCTAGTACTCGCTGGGAAGATTGAGTATCAACAATTGTAACACCGTTGAATATTATCTGGATGTGTTTAGGTGACTCAGAAAGACGCGGTGGACGTGGATAATCCCATACTGATTCTTGACCTAGACTGGGTGGAATGCGATCGCGCTTCACGCTCAAATTATCTCCTGTAAATCTGTTTACACACTTATAGTTGAACAATATAAAAAAAAATTATATTGTTCAACTAATACTATAATTTATCTGAGTTTTGTTAAAATCATTGCAATCATTTAAACTTTTTTTAACCAGTGACCAGTCTTTATAGTATTATTTGAGTTTACAAAGTTTAATTTAAACAGGCATTCAGGCGGCTCCAAATTACATATATTTCACTGAATGCCAATAATTACATATTTGACAGTCAAATTGAAGATATTATTTAATTATATCTTAAGGCAGAAGATTATCATCTTAAACAATGATATCCTAATTAAGCGATTTTTTTATCATAACGAGAATTAAGTATCATTTATGACTTTGCCAAACAAACTGCTAGCTAATCGCCGTTTTGGATCGCGCCGTAGCCTAATTAAATTAGGATTAGTAGTTTTGGGCATAGGAATGATTACCCCAATTCCTAGAGCATGGACAGCTAGGAAAGATCAGGGGATTAAATCTATAACAATTAACGATAATGATTTAGGAATTCTTAATTTTGCCTTATTACTAGAAGAAATTCAATCAACCTTTTATACAGCAGTTATTAAAAGTAATAAAATTACGGACTCTAGAGAAATAAGCTATATAAGCTCATTATTAGAGCATCAAATAGAGCATATTAAATATTTGCGAGAGCTACTAGGGAATAAGGCGATATTTAAAAGCGGAGATTTAAGGTTTAACCAAGCTGGACTAGCAGCTAAAGTAAGCGATCGCACTCAAATCTTAAATACAGCCGTAATTCTAGAAGACTTAGGAGTTCATGCTTACAATGGTATAGCAACGTTGATTAAAAATCCTACTTATTTGCTAGCGATTAGTTCTATAGTTAGTGTTGAAGCACGTCATGCAGGAGGAGTTCGGGGGCTACTAGGACGGACGGTAACAGAATCCAATCGCGATCGCGCCTTTACTAAAGCTGAGTTAGTACAAGTCCTCAATCCATTTCTAGGACGTTCTTACGATGAATTATACACCCCTAAACAAGTTATTAGTATTGTTACGTCACTCAATATATTAAAGAGTCCGGTTACTGGTACACTGATTGCTTGAATAAAAAGTGACTAACCATGAAAAAAAAATTTTATTTATTCACACAAAAAAACACAATAAAAAAACAAGAGTTTTATAGTTTGGTTAGCAAAATTTGGCTAAAACTATGGTGTAGCCCCCAAAAAATATTGGGTTTTCCTAAACAAACACTATTGATGTTGCCATTGATAGCGATATTACTATTCCTTAATCCAGCAATACCTGCTCAAAATGAAAATATACCTACTCAAAATATAAATAAACCTGTTGAGACTGATCATAAAATCTTGACACCGTTACAAGTAGTTGAATACACTCTCAAAATCGAAAAATTAGAATCCGATTTTTATCATCGTGGAATTGAAGCAACTAAAAATGGAGGTTTACGATCACTTCCCCAAGAAGTAAAAGACGCGATCATCTCCTTCTCCAAAGATGACGATCAGCACGTGGAAGACTTGTCAAATATCTTAAAAAACTATAGACACGATCCAGCTACAATTAATATTTCCCAAGAAATTGATTATAAAGCTATTTTAGGTCGTAATCCCTTCGCTAATCCTCAAGATTTTCTTTTAGCAATGCAGTTAATTGAAGATTTAGGCGTAGCTGCTTATAAAGGACAAATGCAAAGCTTGTTAGCAGCAGGTATTTCTGCGAAAGCAATTTTAGCTACTGCTATACAGATTCACAGCGTAGAAGCACGTCATGCTGCTGGAATCAGATTATTGAGAGAAAAGTTAATGAGTGATAAAGTTAGACCTTGGATTGAAAATTCTGATGAAGTAATTTATCCAGAAAATCGTAAAAATACTTCCATTCCCTTTCAATCTCAAGCTTTTGATAGTTACGCTACTCAAGAAGAAGTTTTGAATTTACTTAATCCTATCTTAGCTACAACCAAACTAAAATCTCAACGAAATAACGAAGAAGAATTAAGCCAATATAATACTGCGATCAGAGCTTTATTTTAATAAATTTAAGGGTTAAAATTATGACCGCATTTAATTTTATCAAACCTACGTTTAAGCTACTTTTTTTAATGCTATTAATTGGTTTAATTGCTAAACCAGAAGCTTTATCAGGCGCTACCCCAACCACTAAACCTAATGTTGCTAAATTTAGAAACACAGGTTCTAAACCAGCCAAAGAGGTGAAGCGTTTAGAAATAAAACTTAGTACTCGCAAAGTTACCTTATACCAAGGAAAAAAAGCAATTAAAAGCTATCCTGTCGCAGTAGGAAAACGCGGCTGGGAAACTCCTACTGGTAAATTTAAAGTAATGAATAAAGTGCGTAATCCTACTTGGATTAGCCCATTTACAGGCGCAGTTATTCCAGGCGGAACTTCCAGAAATCCACTAGGTAAGCACTGGATTGGTTTTTGGACAAATGGTAAAAATTGGATTGGCTTTCACGGTACACCTAGCACTACTTCAATCGGTAAAGCTGCCTCTCATGGTTGTATTAGGATGTACAACAAAGATGTTCAAGAATTGTTCCAGCAGGTAAAAGTTGGAACGCCAGTTACGGTAGTAAAATAAAAACTTTTAACCTATATCCTAAACCTCAACAGGTTTATAAGTTTTAATTGGGGTGGAGGTAATTATTGTTCATCCCAGTTTATGCCAACAAAAGAAACAATTGCATTTTATTTAGAAGACATCGAAACTCCTCTGGGAAAATTAATTAATCTCAGCATCACAGGATTAGTTTTACTGTCTTCAGTAATTTTTGTTATAGAAACATATCCCATACCAGATGATGTCAGGCTTAATCTGGAAATAATTGACTGGGCTATTTTATTGCTATTTGGTTACGAATATTTACTACGCTTATGGTGCGCTCCTAAGAGAATTAAGTATATCTTTAGTTTTTATTCAATTATTGATTTAATCGCAATTCTACCATTTTTAACTGGAGTTGTAGATATTAGTTTCGTAAGGATTTTCAGATGGTTTAGAATTCTAAAGTTAATTCGTTATATAGATAATAAAACTTTATTTGGTAAGATTAGCTCAGAAGACCGCGTAATTGTTGCGAGAATATTATTTACTTTATTTGCCATAATTTTTGTTTACTCAGGTTTAATATATCAAGTTGAGCATCCTGTTAACCCTACAGTTTTTGTGACATTTTTGGATGCTGTCTATTTTTCGGTTGTAACTATGACAACCGTTGGCTTTGGCGATGTTACTCCGAGTTCAGAAATAGGTAGATTAATAACGCTGTCAATGATTTTGACAGGAATTGCTCTGATACCTTGGCAATTAAGTGATTTAATTAAACATTTAGTGACAAACACAAATACTAATCAGGTAGAAAATGTTTGTTCTATTTGTGGTTTGTCATCCCATGATGCAGATGCGCGTTTTTGCAAAATATGTGGTAATAAGTTATAAAAACCTTGATATTTTTTTAATATTGAGTACAATTACAATAGACCTTTTTCATAAACAAGTAAAATATTTGATTATATCTGCGTCATCTGCGTTAATCTGCGATAAAAAAAAACCAATATTTTTTGAAAAGGTTTAATAAAAAAAACATTAATTTTAAAACATAGGTTAATTGCTTAGGAGACTTTTTTCTTCAATTCAGCCACTTGTACCTCTAGTTTAGATATGCGCTGCTTTAGTTCGATAACTAAAGTTGCAAGGCGATCAAACATTTGATCGTGTGATAACCTTTGTTTGTTTCCTTGAGGAAAAACTGGGGGTGCTGTCCTATTTCCTTGGGCTATGCGATACTGTGACTGGCTAATTGCATCTATTTTGGATTGTAGCTGGTTGAGTTGCGATCGCAATTGATAATTATCAACTTCCAATCTAGAAATCCGCGACTCAAACATATCCGATGCAGCTTGCGCTGACGTACAACCAGATAATACAGCCAACCATAAAATTAAAATTGTTGTTAACATAGTTTGTCTTATCTGCGTCATCTGCGTTCATCTGCTTACATCTGCGATTTAAAAAACAAATAATCTTAATTTTTGCAAGAGATATTGTGTAAATAAACTCTTGGCATAACTTACCTGGAATTCAAGCAAAACAAATAGGGTGAGCAATGCCCACCCTATTTCAATCTAGCTCAAATTAATGGAGATGAGTATTAACCCAACAACGCCTTAGCCTTAGCTAACACATTATCAACATTGAAGCCAAACTTATCTAAAGCAACTGGTCCTGGGGCAGAAACACCAAAGCGATCGATACTTACCATGTCGCCTTCACTGCCTGTATAACGACACCAGCCGAAGCTAGAAGCAGCTTCCACAGCTAACCGTTTGGTGACAGCTTTAGGTAACACAGATTCACGATAATCTGCATCTTGCGCCTCAAATAACTCCCAGCTAGGTAGCGAGACAACGCGGACTTTCTTACCTTCAGCGCGTAACTTATCAGCCGCACCAGCACAAAGTTGTAATTCGCTACCAGTACCAATCAGAATGATATCAGGAGTTTCCTCACCACCGGAGATCGCATAACCACCCTTAGCAGCACCTTCAATCGAAGTACCAGCTAAATTAGGCTGTGCTAGGCGAGATAAAGCTAACAAGGTAGGACGGTTTTCGTTAGCAGCTTCAATAGCTACCTTATAAGCGCCAGAAGTTTCGTTACCATCAGCAGGACGAATTACTGTTAACTTAGGAATTGCCCGCAGAGAAGCGATAGTTTCAATTGGTTGGTGGGTAGGACCATCTTCACCTAACTGGATGGAGTCGTGAGTCATCACCCAAATCACGCCAGCATTAGACAAAGCTGAAATCCGAATTGCTGCCCGCATATAGTCTGCGAACACCAAGAAGGTAGCACCGTAGGGAATTAAACCTGAATTGTGGAGGGCAATACCGTTACAAATCGCTCCCATGCCATGTTCGCGCACGCCAAAGCGAATGTTAGTATTTTCGTAGTGACCTGGTTGGAAATCTCCTGAAGATTTAATTAGAGTCATGCAGGAGTGAGCTAAGTCAGCAGAACCACCAATAATCTCAGGAAGTACGCCAGCTAAAGCATTCAAGCATTTACCAGAGTGATTGCGAGTAGCATCTGCTTTGTCTTCTGGGGTGAAGGTGGGTAAAGATTTTTCCCATCCTTCAGTCAATTTGCCACTTAGCAGCCGTCCAAATTCTTCAGCTTCGGCGCTATACTTGGCTTTGTAATTTTCCCAGTTTTTGTTCCAGTCTTCCTCATACTTAGCGCCACGTTCAACTGCCTTGCGCCAATAGTTGAGGGCATCTTCAGGAATTTCAAAAGGTTCGTATTCCCAACCAAGATTTTCGCGAGTTGCTTTGACTTCATCGCCACCTAAAGCTGCACCGTGAACGCCTGCGCTATTAGCTTTATTAGGGGAACCGTAACCAATGGTAGTACGGACTTTAATCATTGAAGGCTTATCTTTAACAGATTTAGCTTCTTCAATTGCCTTCTGAATGGCATTAATATTTTTGTCGCCGTCTTCTACAACTACAACGTGCCAGCCGTAAGCTTCAAAACGCTTACCAACATCTTCAGTGAAAGCTAAATCTGTAGAGCCATCAATGGAAATGTGGTTGTCATCATACAGAGCAATCAGCTTACCGAGTTTCAAGTGACCTGCTAAAGAGCAAGCTTCACCAGAAACGCCTTCCATGTGGCAGCCATCACCCATAATTACGTATGTGTAGTGGTCTACGAGGGTGTGGTCGGGTTTGTTAAACTTAGCGGCTAGGTGAGCTTCTGCGATCGCTAAACCAACAGCATTAGAAATCCCTTGACCAAGAGGCCCAGTTGTGACTTCTACCCCTGGAGTCATAAAGTTTTCAGGGTGTCCAGGGGTTTTAGATTCCCACTGACGGAACTGCTTAATGTCGTCCATTGTCACGCTGTCAAACCCTGCCAGGTATAGCAGAGCATACTGCAACATCG
>JBARVL010000544.1:0-32570 GCA_049646245.1 Crinalium sp.
ACCGTAGGGCATACGGGATTTCAAGCTTGTGGAGAGAAAATAAGACTCCTTGGTGCTTGCATCAAAAGCATTTCTCGATGAAGCAAGAATCTCCAGTCACAGCGCAAGCTTGACGGGGGAGTGTCAAAAACGAGAAAATGAGGTTAAGTTCCCCTTTATGTTTTCCGGTGAATAACCTTCGCACTGTTTCTGATACCAAGCGAGATTTTTATACTCATCACACCCGTCCCATTAATTCTATCTACCGACGGGTAGTGGAAGAATTGATGGTAGAAATGCACTTGCTCTCAGTTAACGTTGATTTTAACTATCATCCGATTTATGCGCTGGGTGTAGTCACCTCTTTTGAGAGATTTATGCAAGGCTATCGCCCTGAACGGGATAAGGATTCAATTTTTGATGCCATCTGCAAGGCGGTAGAAAAAGATTCCCAAACCTACAAACAAGATGCTGAACGGCTAAAAGCATTAGCAGGGAGGTTTTCTGGAAAGGACTTAATTGCTTGGATCGCGTCACCAACTGCTATGGATGGTGCTGGCGAGTTACCAGATCAGATGAGAGAGATCGCTAATAATCCCAATTTCAAATACAGCCGTTTATTTGCTATTGGTCTATATACTCTATTAGAGTTATCAGATCCAGGTTTGGTAAAGGATGAAAAACAACGAATAGATGCCTTGAACCAAGTCTCTCAAGCGTTGCATCTGCCCGCAGACAAATTGCAAAAGGATCTAGATTTGTATCGCAGTAATCTAGAAAAAATGGCACAAGTGCAAATAGCAATGAAGGATGCGCTGGAAGCTGATCGTAAAAAACGCGAGAAACGCGATCAAGAGAAATTGGCAGTCACTTCACAAGCGCCTGCTAATACTAAAGAGGAGGGAACTTCAGGTTGATAGTTATTTGAAATTAGTTAATTACTAATGCAGTTAAAGGCGTTTTATTTACTTCCTGCACTCAAATAACTTTTTGCCTAAATGTGCGACAGGATGGCGTTATATTAAGCCGTCTTGTTGCCTTGAAGCATTTTAACGCCCAAACTGCAAAAAATTGATTAAATTAAGGTTTTTAAACGCTGAATTAAATCTGCGGCTGGCACGACTCCCTCAATTCTTTCTACTGGCTGACCGTTTTTGAACAGTACCAATGTTGGCAAAGCATGAATTCGATGCTGAGAAGCTAGTTGGGGATATTTATCTGTGTCAATTTTTACTACCTGTAACTGCTGTTTGAGGTGAGAATTTACCTGTTCTACAATTGGTGACATCATTTGACAGGGACCACACCAAGTTGCATAAAAATCAACTAACACAGGTACTTCTGAACTAGAAAGTAAATCTTCAAAACTATTGAATTGTTTTTTAATTGCCATATTACAACACCAATTTAATAATATTGCTGCTCAATCCTAATGCTTGATTGTGCTAATTCCGTCAGTCTCAGGTACTAATCAATTTATGATGATTAGCGCGGTTAAACGACTGCGCTAGTTTTAAGCAAATTAAGCAGGAGGAATTTGTGATGGAAGTATTACCAGAGAATCAAGCTAGGTTAAATGGACAAGTAGCCATTGTTACTGGTGCTTCACGGGGAATTGGTCGAGCGATCGCACTGGCTCTAGCAACGGAAGGCGCACTTGTAGTTATTAACTATGCTAACTCTGCTAGTGCGGCTGAACAAGTGGTTGCTGAAATAGGTAATGCAGGTGGTAATGCGATCGCATTCCAAGCAGATGTCTCTAAACCAGATCAAGTAGATGCCCTACTCAAAGCTGTGATGGACAAGTGGGGACGGGTTGATGTGCTAGTTAATAATGCTGGTATTACCCGCGATACGCTGCTACTAAGAATGAAACTGGAAGAGTGGCAACAAGTAATTGACCTGAATCTCACTGGGGTATTTCTAGCTACAAAAGCAGTAAGTAAAATTATGCTCAAGCAAAAGTCTGGGCGAATAATTAATATTACTTCTGTAGCTGGTTTGATGGGTAATCCTGGTCAAGCAAACTATAGTGCTGCTAAAGCTGGCGTAATTGGTTTTACTAAAACTATTGCCAAAGAACTCGCCACTCGCGGTATTACGGTTAATGCTGTCGCGCCTGGTTTTATTACTACAGATATGACTGCGAATATCAAATCAGATGATATCCTCAAATTCATTCCTTTGGGGCGCTATGGTCAACCTGAAGAAGTTGCTGGAATGGTGCGCTTTTTAGCTGCTGATTCCGCCGCAGCTTATATTACTGGGCAAGTCTTTAATGTTGATGGTGGCATGGTGATGGCGTAGGTACAGTAAACAGTAAACAGTAAATTGGGATAACTGTTTGAGGACTTACGCACTTACGCCACATATAGTAGGTAGGGTGCGTTAGCGAAGCCTAACGCACCCTACAGTACTTAGGCTTTGCATAAGTCCTTATGCTTTAGTAGTAACCGAACAACTTATGGGTTGATTGCTGGCATATTATTGGATTAGCACTCATGGCTAGAGAGTGCTAAATTGACTAATGGAACCGCGAATAAACTGGAAATGGCAAAAATTATTGCATTTAATGAAGAATCTCGGCGGGCGCTAGAGCGTGGTGTAAACGCTTTAGCAGATGCCGTCCGTATTACATTAGGCCCTAAAGGTCGGAATGTTTTACTAGAAAAGAGTTATGGTGCGCCTCAGATTGTTAACGATGGTATCACCGTTGCTAAAGAGATTGAACTTGAAGACCCTTTAGAAAACACTGGCGCTCGACTAATTCAAGAAGTCGCGTCAAAAACTAAAGATATCGCTGGTGATGGTACAACTACAGCGACTGTCCTAGCACAAGAATTGATCCACCAGGGTTTAAAATTAGTTGCTGCTGGTGCTAATCCAGTTGCGGTAAAACGCGGAATTGATAAAACTATTGCTTTATTAGTAAAAGAAATTGAAGCAGTAGCTAAACCAGTTGAAGGTAATGAAATTGCTCAAGTTGCTACCGTATCGGCTGGTAACGATGAAGAAGTCGGCAAGATGATTGCCGAAGCAATGGATAAAGTCACCAAAGATGGTGTAATTACCGTTGAAGAATCGAAATCTTTGACAACAGAATTGGATGTTGTTGAAGGGATGCAAATTGACAGGGGTTATCTTTCTCCTTATTTTGTTACCGACAACGAGCGGATGGTGGTTGAGTTTGAAAACGCCGCTATCCTGATTACTGATAAAAAAATTAGCTCGATTCAAGAATTAATTCCAGTATTGGAAAAAATCGCTCGTGCTGGTAGACCTTTACTAATTATTGCTGAAGATTTAGAAGGTGAAGCTTTAGCAACTTTGGTAGTTAACAAAGCGCGGGGTGTATTGAGTGCAGCAGCAGTTAAGTCTCCTGGTTTTGGCGATCGCCGTAAAGCTATGTTACAAGATATAGCAGTGCTTACTGGCGGTCAAATGATTTCTGAAGAAGTAGGATTAAGTCTTGATACTGCTACTTTAGAGATGCTGGGAACTGCTAGCAAAGTCACCATTGACAAAGAAAGCACTACAATTGTTGCTGGTGAAAAAACTGAAGATGTGCAAAAGCGGATTGCTCAAATTCGCCAACAACTAGCAGAAACCGACTCGGATTATGATCGAGAAAAGCTGCAAGAGCGGATTGCTAAACTTGCTGGTGGTATAGCTGTAATTAAGGTAGGCGCGGCTACTGAAACGGAACTCAAAGACCGTAAACTGCGGATTGAGGATGCTCTCAATGCTACCAAAGCTGCTGTAGAAGAAGGCATTGTTCCTGGTGGTGGTACTACCCTAATTCATCTAGCTAAGAAAATTGCGGAATTTAAACACAATTTTAGCGACGAAGAACAGGTTGGTGCTGATATTGTTGCCAAGGCGCTAGAAGCTCCTTTGCGTCAAATGGCAGATAATGCTGGTGTTGAAGGTGCTGTGATTGTTGAAAAGGTGCGTGAAAGTGATTTCAGCATTGGTTACAACGCAGCTACGGATACATTTGAAGATTTAATTGCTGCTGGTATTATTGACCCGGCTAAGGTTGTTCGTTCAGCACTGCAAAATGCTGGCTCTATTGCTGGTATGGTGTTGACAACTGAAGCGTTGATTGTTGAAAAGCCTGAGAAGAAACCTGCTGGTGGTGCGCCTGACATGGGCGGTATGGGCGGCATGGGTGGCATGGGTGGCATGGGCGGCATGGGCGGCATGGGCATGATGTAATCCATTGTCTGCTGATTTTCCTTTGCGAAATAATTTAGTTAGGGATTGGGAAGTATTTTTCCCAGTCCCTAATAATTTTTTACTAAAAAAACTAACCCTTGTTAGAATGTATACTATTTAGGATTTACCCATAAATTATCCGTATCTGTAGGGGCGGGTTTATATATATTAATGGTTTAAGGCATTGTAGAGACGCGAAATTTCGCGTCTCTACGTGCAACTCGCCCCTACAAAGCGTGATTGTTCCGTCTTCCTGCGTGTAAGTCCTGCTATTTAAGTAGTTTAGGTATTTAACGATTAAGAATATGAAAGCAGTTGAAGTCACCGGAAGTATTGATGAAAAAGGGCAACTATTTTTAGACGAACCCATAGAGGTAAAAACCCCTAGTAAAGTGCGAGTTATAGTTCTATTTACTGAACCTAATGATGAATTAGAAGATGACCCCGATGATACTCCTATTGAAGAGATAAAAGCTAGTCTGAGAAGAGCTTTACAAGAAGCTAAAGCGGGACAACGTATTCCACTGGAAAAAATGTGGGAGGGCATTGATGCCGAATGAATTCTCCTCAATCCAAATTGATCTGACCCCAGAATATAAGAAAAACTTACGAGATTTAGCTAAAAGATATCGCAATATTCGCTCTGATACTCAAGAAGTAATTGAGCAAATTCAGACAGGGAACTTTATTGGAGACAGAATTGCTAATCTCGGTGAAAATTACTTTGTTCTTAAGGTAAGAGTTAAAAACAGTAACCTTCAAAAAGGAAAACGTGCAGGTTATCGGCTAATTTATCAAGTTGAATCGCCTACTAGCATACTTTTATTAACTATTTATTCTAAGTTAGATAGAGAAGATATAAGTGCTAATGAAATTTATGGCATTATAGCTGAATTTAATGAAAATGAATTATGAGCTACTAATTATGCTTATAGTTTGATTATAAGGCTGCTGAAAAAGGTGCATCGCTCGATTTTAGGTAGTTGCTTGTTAAAAATAATTATAGTTACTTAGACTAAGATGTTATATAATACCAAGCTATAAATTAAATCTTAAATTATATGACAGAAACACGCATACAGCCTATGCAATTGGTTAATCAATCTCTTGAAGAAGAAGTAGATTTATTTGAATACTTCTACGACCAACCAGGAAGTTCGCCAGGAACTCTCAGAGTTAAGGCAGATGCACCGCCAACAGAGATTATTTTAATTGATTACAATGAAGAAACAGCAACCCGTGTAGTATTAGAAACACCGGAAGAATGTAGTTGTTATTTAGATACAGAGTCAGTGTCTTGGGTAGATGTACTAGGTTTAGGTAGTGAAGAAATATTACTACGAATCGGTAAAGTATTTAATTTACATCCATTAGTGTTGGAAGATGTAGTAAATGTCCCTCAGCGTCCGAAAGTAGAGGACTATGATGACCATCTGGTAATTATTACTCAGATGGTAATGCCAAAGGAAAAAGCGAATGGTTTTTACAGTGAACAAGTTAGTTTTATTTTAGGAAAACATCATTTGCTGACGGTTCAAGAAGAACCACAGCGCGATTGTTTTAAACCTGTACGCGATCGCATTCGTACTGCCAAAGGTATGATTCGTAAAAATCAAGCTGATTATTTAGCTTATGCCCTTTTAGATGCGATTATTGATGGTTTCTTTCCTGTCTTGGAAGATTATGGTGAGCGCATTGAGGACTTAGAATTAGAAGTGGTAGATAATCCCACACATCAGACTTTAAATAAGATCTATCAAATTCGGCGAGAATTACTAGCACTGCGTCGTGCTATTTGGCCTCAACGAGATGCTATTAATACATTAATTCGAGATGGCAGTAATCTGATCAGTGAGGAAGTCAGAATTTATCTGCGTGACTGTTACGATCACGCTATTCAAGTAATGGATATGGTGGAAAATTACCGAGAACTAGCTTCTGGGTTAATGGATGTTTATATGTCTTCTGTTAGTAATAAAATGAATGAAATAATGAAACTCCTTACTGTTATTTCTAGTATTTTTATACCTTTAACTTTTGTTGCAGGCATATACGGAATGAACTTTAATACAGAAAAATCCCCCTGGAATATGCCAGAACTTAACTGGTATTGGGGTTATCCATTATGTTTAGGGTTAATGGGTGCGATCGCCTTGGGTTTAGTCAGCTTTTTTTGGCGGCGTGGCTGGTTTAAAAACTTTTCGAGCATTAAACAGAAATAATATATATTTGGTGAGATATCAGAATATTGATTCTCGGTTTAGGGAAAATTTTGAGATAGTTGCCAGTGAAAATATTTAATCTTTATATACCAGATTATCAATGGAACTTACTGATTTTTACTTCTTACTGTATTTCAGTCAGTTATATATTTTACCGAGCGATTAAGTCTATAGATAACCAACTGAGAATTAAATTTAATCGAGAATTTATAGATACACAATTAGAAGCACAACAAATCAAATCATTAATTAGTATTCAGTTTAAGTTAAAAGATCGATATCAAACAGAACACCTGCGCGATTTGCAAATTGCTATTAAAAATCAATCTGAAACAGCTTCAATTAGTGTAGATTGGGATCAAAGTTCTTTAACAGATTTCGATGGGCGATCGCGACGAGTAATCCGGTTAATACCTGGTATGACACTCGATTTATTCCAGCCTCAAGCATCTAGCATCATTGCCGCCACCCAAACGCTCAAAGAGCAGCTTACAGCAGAAGATATTCTCAAACGCAACTCCGATGGAGTCTTAGAAACTGCCTCTTCTTTATTTGAGCCTAAAAGGTTTGAAAAAGCTTCTGAAAAAGGTGAACAATTTTACCTGCGACTATTCATAAAAATATTTGATCCAGCCCAGGTAAACACTGCTGTGGGTTTTTATACATTATCCTGCCAGTTTACAGTTGAAAAATTGCCCTGGACAGATGCAATTCAGCCATAAGGATCTGCTAGAAATCTTTAAATTGAGTAAACTAGATTACGGAGAGAGTAGGCGCAGGCAGTTGCGGATTTACGGTTTCGGTGAATCTGAGGAAAGTCCGGGCTCCTCAAAGACCAGACTTGCTGGGTAACGCCCAGTGCGCGTGAGCGTGAGGATAGTGCCACAGAAAGATACCGCCTTTAGAGAGTGAACAGTGAACAGTAAACAGTGAGCAAATAACTGGTAATTGGTAACTGGTAACTGAAAAGGGTAAGGGTGCAAAGGTGTGGTAAGAGCGCACCAGCAGCATCGAGAGGTGCTGGCTCGGTAAACCCCGGTTGGGAGCAAGGAAGGAACCAAGGTTGGTCTTTTTCCGGTTCCGATGTTAAAACCGCTTGAGGCGTTTGGTAACAAACGTCCCAGATAGATAACTGCCCTCAAAGGTGGTGAAAGCCATGCTTGATGAACAGAACCCGGCTTATGTCCGACTCTCTCTTTTATAGCAGTCAGCTATCAGCTATCAGCTATCAGCTATCAGCTAATCTCTGGTGCGTCTCTACTCCTGATGCCTGCCTTTAACAGCATTGCTAGAATTATCTTCATCTGGTGGATGGCGTGTTGCCAAGCCACCAACAAAAGCGCCCAATATTGTCCCCATCCATAAGCCAGTAGTGCTACCCTGCCAAACTGCTTTGGGTGTCACCCAGGCTTGGCAGATGGGATTAATTCCTGGTATGAATAAGTACTGTTTTGTATTTTGATTACACTGATTTTGATGGGCAAGTAGATTAATTTTCCCGCCTAAGTATGCACCGGATAAGCCAGATGTTAGGGCTACAAAGGTACAAATTATAACCCGTTGTTTAGCAAGGATGTTAACAAATTTCAAAGTTACCTCTTACCCTTGTAGAGACGTTGCATACAACGTCTCTACATTTTTTTTAATATGTCTATTAATCTAACTCCTAGAATTAATGCTTGTCATCCTGTCAAATACTAAACGAGACATTCTGGGGAAAATTTTATAGCTTTGGGCATAGGCAGGATCATCACCAGCAATTGCTAGGATATATATAGTTTTGCCATCAGCAGATACGACAAAGGCTGATTCATAGCGTGTAGTAGAAGTCCAACCAGCTTTAGAATAAAACTGAACACCAGTATCAGATAAAGACTCGCCAAAAAAGGTCAAAATTGGGTTAAATTCTTCAGAATTTAAAGGTTTATTTTTCCATAATTCAGGGCTTAAGTTCCTGTTTAGCCAGCCACACATTTTTTCACTAGCTGTGGGAGAAACAGCTTGTCCTTGGTAACATATTTCGTAAATCAGTCGCGCTGCTTGATTTGTGGTAATCTTATTGCGGATGGGCTTTTGAGGGTTAGTTGGATCGAGTCGCATTTGTAAATCTGTACCCTTGGGTTCAGAAAGTTTCAGATATGGTATGGGAAAAGTTTTCTGTGTGATATTAATGCGATCATACCCAGCATTTTGAAAAAATCTATTAAGCTGTTGGCGGTTATTTAGCCAAGTTTGAAATTCTGCGTCTGGTAAGTTTGGTTGAGATTGGGTATTAGTAATTTGATCGACAATAAAACTAGCTGCTTCATTATCAGACTTTCTCATCATTTCGGCAATATATAAGTTAAAATCAGTTTCATTTGCCCAAATTTTGTTTTCTATTTGTGCGTAAAGAGCTACCATCCAAAACATTTTTACTACGCTGGCAGGATATCTTAATTCATCTTGCTGATATCCAGCTATTTCATTTTTGGTGGGGTCGATTAAAGTAATTGATAAAGCTTTTGTCGGCAAATTTCTAGCAGCAGCAACATCAACTAAATTGTCAACAATTTTTTGTAATTTTTGACTGGGTTGAAAATTTGGTGGGGTTTTCAGGTTGTAAATAATTTCTGAATTTGTTTGTGCAGTTTGACGAAGAGGTTGTGATGTATTTTTAGCTAATTTTGGAGGTAATGGAGGAGGAGAAGATGAATTAATGGATTGTGGTGCAGTGCTTGTTTGATTAACAGATTTTTGATTTGAATTCCAATTAATTATTTTATTTAATCCTAATCCAAGTAGGATAAATGCTGTAGCTACTGAGAGTGCGATCGCGCCAAACTTCAAACTAGATAATTTAGTGGAGTTACGTTTATATACACGCTTACGAGCCATATTTAATCCTTGCGTAGTAATTATTTTTGGTTCATAACTTTTTAGCTTTTTCGTAATATTGCAATAGTTTTGTAGTCAGCTATCTTGGCTTGTCCGTTTTCGGATTGCAATGTATAACGCACTTTTCTCGTATCTAAAGATGTATTTTCACGGTCAATTTTGCCATTTTTATAAAGGGTGCGTTCTTCAGTTACTATTACTTCAATAATTCCTTCATTGCCGTTAGCTTCAAAGTTTTCAACTGAATCTAATCGTTGTACGCCGTAACTATAGTAGGCGTTATTATTTTCTAACCACTCTAATGAACTTCCTGGTCCAATGTTGTCTCTATACGCTTTTCCTGTGGTTATTTGAGCGCCAAGTTCACGATTATAGGGAGGAGCAAATAATTCTCTTTTAGCTTGAATCCATCTATTTATTGTGTCTACAGCTTGATCTTTGGAAATTGAAGCTGTTGCAGGTATTGGTTGGCTAGAATTTGGGGAATTAGCATTTCCAGATTGTACAGTTGAGTTAGATGTTGAGTTAGATGTTGAATTAGATGTTGTTTGTGGTCTTGTTGCTACTAAACCAATTAAAACAGCAGCGCCAACAACGCCACCAATAATTACTGCTTTTGTCCAATCTGCCATTCCCGCATTTGTGGGTGGGGTTGCTGGTTGTTGATAGTAACCTGGTAGAGGTTGCGGTGGTGATACAACTGTGGGTGTGTGGTAGGCGGGGCTAACAGGTGGGGGAGAAATTTGGGTGGGTTGATAGTAACCGTTATTTGGTGGGGAATGTTGGTGTTGTTGGGGATTAATAATTGTGTTGGAGTGTAAGGCTTGCAACATTTCTGTAGCACTGGAAAAGCGATCGCGCGGATGTGATTGAATAGTTTTATCTAAAATTACTGCTAATGTTGGGCTAACATTCAAAGCATGATTACGCCACAACAACTCACCTGAGTGATAATCTGTCTCTAATTCTTGCGGTAATTTACCTGTCAGTAAATAAATCGCTGTTAACCCCAAACTATATAAATCAGTTGCATATACAGGTCTACCAGCAGATTGTTCTGATGGCATAAATCCTGGTGTACCAATTACTATTGAACGGCTGGTACTTCCAGTACTATTAACTACCGTTCCCATTGTTTCTTTAACTGCACCGAAATCTATTAAAATCGGCTTGCCATCTTGTTGCCGCAAAATTATATTATCTGGCTTGATATCACGGTGAATAATTTTTTTACTATGGACATAATCTAAAACTGGCAAAATATCAATTAATATTTGTTTAACATAACTTTCACTCAATAATCCCTGCTGTTGCACTTTACCCGCTAAAGTTTCACCTTGTATCCATTCCTGTACTAAATAGAATTGTCCAGCCGATTCAAAATAAGCATACAAACTAGGAATTTGGCTATTGCCATTACCCAAATCTTCTAAAATTGCAGCTTCGCGTTTAAATCGATCTTGCACAAGCTGATATACTTGCGGCTCATTTTGGATCGGTTTAAGCTGCTTAATTACACATTTACGCCCTGAAGGCATATGGGTGTCTTCTGCTAAAAATGTTTCCCCAAACCCACCACTGTTTAATTCCCTAATTAATTGATAGCGATTGTCTAAAAGTGTCAGTGTCATCGCTGTTCACCCTCGAAAGGTTTGTTTAGAAGATACCACTACCTAGTAGTTAAAAATGTATTTTTAGTAGCATAATTTATTAATTGTTTATAAAGAGCAATATTGTCAGGATGTCTTGACTTTAATAAGATTTATGAACAAATTAGCTAGACAAACAGCACTGGATAAGTTAAATGTTTGTATGATTATCATTTGGCATTAATTGGCGAAGCAAGACGCGCCGGATAAATATTAATTTTATTTAAGTTTTTTGGGGAAATTTATTTTTAGGTATTATGACAAGTAAAACCGGACAACCAACAAGTTTCAGTAATCATCCTTATTTGTTACTAAATAATCAAGGGCAAATTCTACCGCCAATAGAACTAAAATCCCAGCAACATATCTTAGGACGCGATCCTCAAAAAGCTGATTTAGTAGTGCCGAATAATTGGGCGATCGTATCTGGTTGTCATGCGACTTTACGCCAAATGGGAAATGACTACTACATTTATGACGGCGATGGTCATAATTCTAGTAGAAACGGCTTATTTGTTAACCACAGTCGCATTACTTCTACTGAAGGCTATCGCTTAGTTCAGGGGGTAGAAATTCAAATAGGTCAAAACCCACAAAATCTCATTTTATTAACTTATTATAATCCGACTGCTACGGCTGCTACTGCACCAAAACAACAGAGTATTTCTTTAAAAAATAGATCTATTTTAATAGGTCGAGATCCGAACGCTACTTTATTTTTAGATGCGCCAATAGTTTCTCGTCGCCACGCCACAGTTGAAGCTGATGCTCAGGGTCGATATATTTTGCAAGATTACAGTACAAATGGTGTATTTGTCAATGGGCAAAAGGTAAATAATTCTACAGTGCTGCCACCTGGAGCAACTATTCGCATTGGGCAATTTACCTTAATGTTACGTGGCGATGAGTTGCTAGTCGTAGATCAAGGCAACCATATACGTTTAGATGCCGATAAATTAGTAATTAAGCGTAGATTAGATAATATTTATCTGCCGATTGAACCTGGACATTTTGTTGCTTTAGTAGGAGGAAGTGGGGCAGGAAAATCTACTTTAATGAAAACTTTATTAGGAATTGAAAAGCCTAATAGTGGTGTAGTTTATCTAAATGGTGAGGATTTACAGAAGAATTTTAATATTTATCGAACTCAAATTGGTTATGTACCACAAGATGATATTTTGCATCCAGATTTAACAGTTGCAGAGGTGTTAACTTATGCGGCTAAGTTGCGCTTACCAATGGATATAGATGTGCAAATGGTAGTGGAAAAGACTTTAAAAGATGTAGAAATGTCTCATCGTCGGGGTGCTTTGGTAAAAGAATTAAGTGGTGGTCAAAGAAAAAGAGTCAGTATTGGGGTGGAATTATTAGCAGATCCGAAGTTATTTTTCTTGGATGAGCCTACTTCTGGACTCGATCCAGGTTTAGATAAAAAGATGATGGAATTGTTGCGAAAATTAGCCAATCAAGGGCGTACAGTGATTTTAGTAACTCATGCGACGGCTAATATTAAATTGTGCGATCGCATTGTATTTTTAGGTAGAGGTGGTAAACTTTGTTACTATGGCTCTCCTGATGAAGCTTTCAAGTTTTTTAACATCAACAATAACGACTTTGCCGATATTTATACAGAATTAGAGAAAGAAACAGAACAAGAAACTGATAATGCTATTGGGAATTGGCAAGCAAAATTTCAGCAATCTAATTATTATCAACGCTATATTGGCAATCACCTCAGTATTAATAGCCAGTTACAGTCTACCAACCCACCAGCAGAAAAAGTTAAACGCTCTCCTACAGAACAGTTAGCATTACTCAGCGAGCGTTATTTTAAATTAATCCAACGCGATCGCGTTTACCTAACTTTATCATTATTAACCGCCCCCATTGGTATTAGCTTAATTCCCTTAGCTATCCGAGATAAAAATCCTTTGGTTTTAGGTAGCGAACCAGATCCGACTTTAGCACCTTTAGCACTGCGCGTCTTATTTGTATTTACCTGTGCTGCTATCTGGGTAGGGCTTTCTAGTTCTCTCCAAGAAATTGTTAAAGAAGCAGCTATTTATCTCCGCGAACGGTTAGTTAATTTAGGTTTATTTCCTTATCTTGGTTCTAAGGTTGTAATTTTCAGTGTTTTAGCAGCATTGCAAACATTTTTAATGACAATTGTAATTTTAATTGGCTTCAAATCTCCTACGCCTGACTTAATTTCTTGGCAAATAGGACTCGCTATTACCACTTTTTTAACGCTGATTACAAGCATGAGTTTAGGCTTAGTGGTATCAGCACTTGTCAAAAATAGTTCTCAAGCCAATAGCGCCTTACCCCTACTTTTATTACCACAAATTATATTTTCTGGTGTGTTATTTAAAATGGAAGGAATTGCCAGTAAAGTATCTTGGCTGATGTTAAGTCGCTGGTCTGTAGGTGCTTATGGTTCATTAGTAAATGTCAATGCTATGGTACCAGAACCAACAAAGCTTCCTGATGGTTCTACTTTACCTCAACCATTTGAAGTAACATCTGTCTACGATCCTACTTGGGAAAATTTAAGTTTAAATTGGGGAATTTTGTTGTTGCAGATTGTGATTTTTTTGACTATTACATTTTGGCTACAAAAGCGCAAAGATATTTTTTAAACAATTAACAATTAACAATTAACAATGGGACTTACGCCCTGAAAAATTTAAATCTAGATACCACCTAGAGCGTGTTTTCAAACTAACTCGTCAGATTTAGATCCCCCTAAATCCCCCTTAAAAAGGGGGACTTTGATGGGATTTTTTCACCAATTTATGGGGGATATCTGCGTAAATTTTGATCCATTATCCCACAAATCAAAAGGCGGGTCTTGCCTCCTTTGCAATTGTTAATTGATAATTGTTAATTGATCAGCCTGTATTTCTCATACCAGCAGCAATGCCGTTGATAGTTAATAAAGCTCCCCGCAGCAATTCACCCTTACTATATCGGGAGTGTACAACACCAGTTGTAGTAAGCTTGCCGTGTTCGCGCAGACGTTTCAACAAGGAAACTTGTAAGAAACCCAGAGGTACGATGCTACCATTTCGTAGCTGTACGGAACGCTGCAATTCTGGATCTCCGTCCAAAAGCCGCTTATGACCAGTAATATTCAGTACTAGATCGCAAACTAAGTTGTATTCTTTGGCAATTTGATCGAACAAAGCTTCAAAACGTTCAATGTCTTCAGGTTTAGATAACTCACGCACGTAATGGTGAGCCATTTGTAGATCTACTTTTGCTAAAGTCATCTCTACTCTAGAAATTGCCATTTTAAAGAACGGCCATTTGAAGTAAAAGTAGCGCAGCAGGTTGAGGTTTTCGTCGGGTTCTTCGTCTAAAAACTCTTGCAAGGCTGTCCCAACCCCATACCAAGAAGGTAGTAGGAAACGGCTTTGCGTCCAGCTAAATACCCAAGGGATAGCCCGCAAACTGGCTAAATCTTTCTTCCCACCACGACGGGCGGGACGAGAACTAATTTGCAGTTGGCTAATTTCTTCAATGGGGGTGACTTGGTGGAAGAAGTCTACTAAATCTGCTTGTTCATAAATTAGGGAACGATAATGAGCGCGCGATCGCACTGACAATTCTTCCATAATTTCGTTCCAAGGCTCAATATCATCAAAGCTGGTTCCGAGCAAACTAGCTTTAATTACAGCCGTTGTCACTGTTTCCAGATTATACAGAGCTAATTCTGGTAGAGAGTACTTAGAAGCTAAAACTTCTCCCTGTTCTGTGATCTTAATCCTGCCTTTAATTGTATGACCTGGTTGAGCCAAAATCGCTTCATAAGCAGGTCCACCACCACGACCTACGGAACCACCGCGCCCGTGAAAAATGCGTAAATTAAGATTATACTTTTCTGCAATTTTCTGCAAAGCTTTTTGAGCTTTGTGAATTTCCCAATTACTGCTTAAGAAACCAGAATCTTTATTGCTATCAGAATAACCAAGCATCACTTCTTGTAAGTGAGGTGTGATAGCTGAATTCGATTTTATGTTCGGTGTTTGGGATTGGTGTAGAGACGTTGCATGGCGCGGATCTACGTTTGGTGCTTGGGATGGGTGTAGAGACGCGAAATTTCGCGGATCTACATTTTCATAACCTCCAGCAAGTAATGCCCGATAGAAAGGCAGTTCAAACAGCGATTCCATCACTACTGGAGCGCGTTTCAAATCTTCGACCGTTTCAAATAGCGGTACTACCTGCAAGCTAGTGATACCTGTCCTGGGGTCATATAAACCAGCTTCCTTAGCGAGTAGCAACACCTCTAGCAAGTCGCTAACATCATGGCTCATGCTGATCACGTAAGTTTGGCAGATTTGAGAGCCAAACTCTTGATGTAACTGCCGCAGCATTCGGAAGCTTTCAACTGCTTCAGAAGTCTTTTGAGAAAAAGGTAGTTCCGATGGAATTAATGGGCGTTTAGTTTGTAGTTCCGTTGCTAACCAAAGTGATCGCTCTTTTTCTGTAAGCTCGTTATAAGGCTTATGTAAAACTTGGAGATATTCAACAATTTCGTTGATAGTATCCGAATGGCGAGAACTTTCTTGACGAATATCCAGATGTGCCAGGTTAAATCCATAAATTTCTACCTGACAAATCAAATTCTCTAAATCACGGCAACTTAAGCCTGTTTCTTTCAGGTTGTGCTGAATTAATTGCAACTCTGCTAAAAACTCTTCACCAGTGCGGTAAAAACTTTTCGCGTAGGTATCTGAGTTTTGCCATTTTTGATTATCGCTATATGCAAGTTGCGAATTGCGATCGCGAGTATTTTCTAACCGCGCCAATATATAAGCCAGCTTCAGCCTGTAAGGTTCCTGCCTGTAGCGAATTGCTAGGCGATCGTAAACCTCTGGCATCCTGCCGCGATCCTGTTCCAAAGATTCCAGTAACTCTGGTAAAACATCGCTCCAGTGCAACGACAAGCTTAAAAGATCCGTAAGTTGCCGTAAAGATTGGATATATTTTCCCAGTACCAAACCTCTTTGGTAGCAGGCAGTTTGCCAAGTAACTTCTGGTGTTACCGATGGATTACCATCACGATCTGAACCTACCCAAGAACCGAACTGGCAGAATTTATGATCGGGAGGATTCAACCAGGGAAAAGAATCTTTTAAGGCTTGTTTTAAGCGGCGAGAGAGTTGAGGAATTGCCTCAAATAAAACTTGCTCAAAGTAGTGGAGAGTGTAATCTACCTCATCGATCACCGTCGGCTTAAATTGATGCAATTCATCAGTACGCCACCACAAGCGAATTTCTTCAGTTAGTTGTTCTTCAAAGGTTTCAGCTTCCCAGGAAGAATTTAGGTTTAAATTGTTCATGCCTTCTTCTGCTTGATCTAACTGTTGCAGAAGATGAGCAATCCGCCGTTGTTTGCCCCTGATTGTATGGCGGACAATTTCTGTCGGGTGAGCGGTAAATACTAATCTAATCTCTAGATTGTTCAGTAGGCGCTGGATGTGTTGCGGTGGCACATTCATAGACCGCAAGTAGGGAAATAGCCACTGGAAAGTGCCTTGATCTCTAGGTGGTACACCATTGTCTTGCCAAGTTTTTTCCAGCAAGTCTGCTCCCATAGTGTTGGGAGGATTAGTCTGCAACTCCTCTACTGAACTAATATTGGGCGCAGGGGAAATTGTTGCAGGAATTGTTGCTGATGTTGGTTCTGGTAATACAGTCTTATTTGTTGCCGGAAGATGCTGATTAGTCCGCAGCGAAAGCTGTTGTTCCCGTTGCTCGTAGTGTTGTTCAACAATATTAATCAGTTGGAAGTATAGGGCAAAAGCTCGTGCTGCCCTAATTGCTGAATTGAGGTCAAGTTTTTCAATCAGCTTTGGTACTGATGTTTCTGGCAATTCAGGAGTCTGCCCTTCTGGTGAACAAAGAGAGCGCAATTGCTTGAGCAAATCGACCAGTTCCTGACCGCACTCCTGTCGCAGAACAGACTCCCATAAGTCCTCTACAACCTTGAGACGATGGCGCAGAAATAGATCAGAGGCAGATGTTACCGTCAATTCCTGATCGTGCGTATGGAGTAGCGAACTCATAGAACAGGTTCTCGCTCAACAAAGATAATCTAATGTATTGTATGAGGAATTTTCTCAAGCATTGGTCTTACCCTACACCAACTGCAAGATTTATGAAAATTACCTGATGATTCAGAAGGGGTAGCAGACTCAAGAATTGCTGGGATTGGGAAAATGTAGTATAGGTAGTAGTTCACCTCGAAATACTTCTTCACTAGCCATTCCAGCAGATTGTAGGCACTTGCTGATGGTTTGCAATCCCAGTATTCCGATAATTAAGGAACAAGTCGCAAAAGTCAAGCAAATTTCTGTAGGAATAGATAACCCAGGAGCGTTAACTTGATTGGCTATAGGTAAGTTTTGATTAGAAGATGGCATTTTGGCGATCGTCTCATGTAATCTCAATTTATTACTTAATATATAGCTCTAAGTGCAATTAACAATTAACAATTATCAATGACCCATGAGAATTATGCGCCACATCGGTAAAGTGCAGGAGTAGGAGATTTGCCAAATATGATGATTAATTCTCCACCCCCCACCGTTAGTCTAGCTGAATCGGCTCAACCAGATGCGATCGCCCGCTATCTCAATGAACATCTGAGTTATTTGGGTATTCGGGTCAAAGTTCTGATCCAAGTTCTCCAAAAAAAGGATGAAGTCGAAACGGTTGAGTTTGCTACCAATGATGGATTGCAAGCTTCAGATTTTACTATTATTAGTTCACCACGGCGGCTGTGGGTAATTTGTGATGCTCGTAACAGCCCAGATCCATCAATGCTTGCTGAACCTGTAGCGCAACACTTACGGGCTTTAAGGTTAGAGGGATTCCGCGATGCGGTGGTTCGCGCTCAAATCAACGCTGAAACTAACCCAGATTGGTTTTGGCGGATAGATTTAACTCCCCCAGAAGAAATGGTGAAAGATTGGGCGCGTTGGGGAGATGTGAGTGCGATCGCACTTTTACTAAATCAAACCCTAACACCACAAGGGATAGAAGTTCGAGCAGTAATCAAAGATTTAACTCTGCATTTATTTTGTAGTTTGAAAGCCAAAGAAGTAGGTGTTCCAGATCGCCAAAGAACGCTTGCTGCGATCGCGCCTTTGTTAGAGTCTTTGTCTCCCCAAGGTATCTATGCAGCTAGTATTTATGCCCTTGTTGCTAATAGCAGTTCAATCGCTCAAGATCCAGCTTGGGTTGAATGGCTGAATTTACCTGCATCAATACATCCAGCTTTAGCTCCGACTGCTTTAACTTTAGCCCAACAGGGAGACCATGATGCTCTGATATTTTTGCTCCATCGCTTAGTTAATCCTGATTTAGAGCGGCGTTTAGCTACTGGCGGGATTCGGATTAGCCTGAAACGCAAACAAGATTTGCTGCATATTATGAGCGAAGCTTTGATTTGTCCTATTCAAAGACAAGTAGCGCCGCAAATTGCTAAGTTTTTGAGCGAGATAGGAATTAATCATATTGCTGGTGTGCGGATATATGGTCGTCGTGCTGGTATTTCATCACCTTTGTGGAATTACGGGATTGATTTTGTCAACCGCAATATCTCTACATCTGAATCATTATTAGCTGCACAAAATGCTTCGGGTGTTGGCGTTACACAGAATCCACAAGATGGCAATTCTGCACTTGCACAAGTGCATCCAAATAACTTTCAATCTGCCGTAAAAAAAAGGATTAATGACGCAGCAATAATATTGCAACAGGGGCTTTGTTTTTCTCAGCTATTTATTGCTAACACAGACCTAAAAGACGCGGCTGCTATTCCTCATACTGAAGGTATGGAAATTTCAGCTAATTCTCAAGCTGTAAAAGTTGCTTGTGTTTGGGCTACGTTGGGATTATTACTAACAATTCAAGCTGATTGGTTTATTGGTTATTTTTTGCGTTCATCTCAACAGTCAGCAAAAGTTAGCCAGCTTTCACCAACAGCGCCACAGGTGGTAGCAACAGCCAAAAAATCCGATGCGGAAGCAAAGGATTTGAACCCGCTACCTGAGTTGTCTTTGCAAAAATCAAACCTAGATAATAGCAGTGTTTTCAATGGTAAAGGGTTTACTGGATCAGCTAAAGATAGCTTTACTAGCGATCTCAAACCAGATCGATCGCAGCCGTTAAATACGTCTCAACAAACAAAAACATCTACCTCTGGGGTGACATCATCTGGAATTATGAGTGCTAGTTCATTAGTTCCCCAAGATATAGCCAAAAATAATCCCACTAAGTTAGCGCAAATTCCAGAAACAGATAACCCTTCATTTAACAACAGTTTATTAGATCAAAAGTTAGCTCTTTACCAACAAATCTGTGCTGAAAGCGGTACTCCTGATATTCTCATCGTTGGCAGTTCCCGCGCTCTGCGTGGTGTTGATCCAGCAGCACTTAAAGCCGCATTAGCAGCTAAAGGTTACGGCGATCTCAGCGTGTTTAATTTTGGAATTAATGGTGCTACAAACCAAGTTGTAGACTTTATAATTCGTCGCTTGTTGACTAAAAAACAGTTACCTAAATTAATTATTTGGGCAGATGGGGCGCGGTCGTTTAACAGTGGACGAGTAGATTTAACTTACGATGCGATCGCATCTTCCGATGGTTTTCAGCAACTACTAGCGGGGAATTGGTCGCCAACTAATCTTACGGACAACTCTGAAATTACCAACACAGCAAAAAAATCTAATTCTGGTTTAAGTTCTCAAGCTGTCAACAACTGGCTAAATGAAACTTTAGGGAAAATTTCAGCAACTTATCCCTTGCGCGATCGCGCTAAAACTGTCTTAAGTCAACAGTATGCCAGTATCATACCAAAAACACAGCAACCACCTGTTGCCGAATCTAATATTAGTTCACCTGAAACATCATTAAATGTTAGTAACTTTGACATTGATGGCTTCCTACCGCTTTCAATTCGTTTCCAGCCAACTACCTATTACCAGCGTTATGCCAAAGTTAGCGGTGATTATGACAATGATTATGACTCATTTGAGTTAAATGGTCAACAAGACATTGCATTAGCCGCTTTAACGCAATTTCTTCAGGAACGCCAAATCCCTTTAGTCTTTGTCAATATGCCACTCACTCAGCAGTATTTAGACCCAGTACGTCAAAAATATGAAGTACAATTCATTAACTATATTCAACAACAACAACAACAAAATAAACTAATCTTACAAGACCTTAGCTTGTTGTGGTCTGACCAAAATCAATTGTTTTCTGATCCCAGTCATCTTAATCGTTATGGCGCTTTTGAAGTATCTAAAGCACTAGCGGAAAATTCCCTGATTCCTTGGTCCCAAAAGTAGCTATTTAAAACTATAATATTTCCACTTGACCTGAATTCAGCATGAGTTTTGTTTCACCCATCTATGGACTATTTATCCTAATTGTTTTAGGAATTTATTGGTCGGTGCGAAGTGCATCTTTTAGTGTTTTGCAAACACAATCTTTTCAACTCTGCACCATTATAATTTTTAGCTTATTTTTTTATGCCACACTCCAAATCCAATATATTCCCCTACTAATACTTCTTACTGTAATTAATTTTGGTTTAGGAAGAATTATTGGTGATAAGACAACATTAGGAAAACAAGCTAAAAATCCCAAGATTTCTAATCAAGGTTGGCAGCAAGTCCTTGATAGTTGGCAAGAAAAAAGGCGGTTAATCTTATTACTTGGTATTGCTTTCAACGTATTGTTATTAGTGGGTTTTAAGTATATACCATTTTTATTAACAACCATTGCCTCAGTTTTGAATCTACCTGTGGTTGAAAGTGGCGCAAATTGGGTGAGCGATCGCTTAATTGCTCCTTTAGGGATATCCTTCTTCACATTTGAATGTATCGCTTATTTAATTGATGTCTATCGTGGCGCACAGAAGAGTGAAAAGCTCCTCAATTTTGTAGCCTACAAATTATTTTTTCCTAAAGCTATCTCCGGTCCAATTACCCGCTATCATACCTTTGCAGAGCAGCTTAAAACTCTGCAATTCCCTAGCTTAGATTGGATATCAGAAGGTCTTTGGCTCATCACTTGTGGCGCAATCAAAAAAGCACTAATTGCCGACAATTTGGGGAGAGTTGTAGATGTAATTTGGGGTGCTGGTAACTTAGAAAGAGCAGGTAGTGGAGATTTATGGTTAGCTACTTTCGCGTATGGTTTCCAACTTTATTTAGATTTTAGTGGTTATGTAGATATAGCGCGTGGAAGTGCGATTTTATTAGGGTTTAATCTGCCTGAAAATTTCAATTTTCCCTATTTCACCACCAGTATTGCCCAATTTTGGCGGAGATGGCATATAACATTAGGAGATTGGCTAAGAAATTATCTCTATTTTCCTTTGGGTGGTTCGCGTCAGGGGTTGCAAAGAACTTGCCTAAATTTATTAATTATCATGTTAGTTGCTGGTATTTGGCATGGTGCAGCCTGGGGATATGTTGTTTGGGGTGCATTACATGGTATCGGGTTAGTAGTTCATCGCCTCACAGAAGCTATATCTATGCGTTATGACCAAGCTAGAAAGTGGTGGGATAGTTGGAGTGGTGCGATAGTTGCATGGTTAATTACCCAATTAATGGTTTTCATTACTTGGATATTTTTTAGACTACCGGATCTCAAACAATCTGGATTAGTATTTTCACATTTATGGGGATACCAAGCTGATAGTCAGTTTGGGCAAAAAGTATATAGAGAAGCAATTGGTTTGGAACCTGTGCAACTAGCTTGGCTATTAACCTTAATAGCTGTATTTATGGCTGTTGTTTATGGTCTTCATAAAGGTTTAAAACTCCAATTAAATTGGCACGTAAAGCTGCTGTTAGTACCTGTGTGTCTGTTTGCTGTGTGGCTATTGGCTCCCGAAGGTGGTCTACCTTATATTTACTTTGATTTTTAATTGTGATGAATTAATCAAAGGCTCTAAATACCCTCTTTATCTTGCAAACAATTACTTAAAGCGACCCACTGAGCTAAACTAAGTTCCTCAGCACGAGCTTGGGGGTTAATATTTAATTTTTCCAGTAAGTCGGTTAAGCCATACTCATTCTCGTTCAAAGACGCGGAGGGAATTGCTGGGAGAAAGCGATCGCTTATTGCTTTTAAATTATTTCTTAACATTTTGCGCTTCTCAACAAAGCCCAACCTCACCAAACTCTCTAATTTTTTAGCATCATTTGCTTGTGGCTCAAACTGTCGGGGGCGCAACCTGACTACAGCAGAATCAACTTTTGGGGGTGGGTAAAAATCACGCGCTGGCACACTACAGATTAACTCACATTCTGCCAAATATTGCACCCGCACCGATAAGGCTCCAAAAGCTCTCGATCCAGGTTTGGCATACAATCTTTCTGCTACTTCTTTTTGCACTAGCAGCACAATTAAATCATAAGGTGTAGAAGCTGGTGTGGCAATTCTACCTAAAAGTTTTTCTAAAATTGGACCCGTAATATTATAAGGAATGTTAGCAACAACTTTATTAGGATTTTGGAATTTGGGAAAGTTAGCTATATGACCAGCCAAATCGAGTGTCAGGATATCTCCTTGCAACAATAAGAAGTTATCAATATTACCCAATTGTTGAACTAACACTTTACATAGGTCGCGGTCTATTTCCACTGCAACCGCAGACTGAACTACAGGCAATAATCTCCGAGTTAAAACGCCTTTCCCTGGTCCAATTTCCAGTACGCGATCGCGCTCCGTTAACTCAGCAGCAGTAATAATATTATCTAAAGCTTTTTCGCTCCTGAGCCAGTGTTGACCAAATTGTTTTCTAGGACGATGAACCATATAAATCAATTAACAATTTTAGGGTGTTTTGGCGAAATGGGCTTGTAATATAGCATGGATAAACCGATAACGGGTTCCAAACTTTTGTAGTAACAACCTTTCACTAGCGTAGTTAAGAAAGCGAACATAATTCCAGGGAGTATAACCATGCCACCACAAAATTAGCCGCAAAGTAAAATTTTCAATTATAGGAATACTGGGAATTAGCACAGCTATAAATCCAGCAATTATTCCAGCAATCAGCCCAACAATTATAGCAGTAATCCAGCCAGAGACAATTTTAGCTAATATCCCCGAAATTAAAGCAACAATTATGCCAAAAATTAACCTAATGCCAAGAGTATAAATTTGTTGTTGAGTAGAAGTAAGCAACCAAGAAGCTTGCATACTCTCCAGCGCAAATTCTATCTTATTCTCTTGTTGCATCTTTTGAGCCAGCCAAGCTAACCAATGCCGTGTTTGTTCAGAAGTGGGTTGTTTGCCAGGACGATACCAATTAGATGATATATTTCTGGTTAGCATTCTACGGATATAAGCATTTAGTAAATAAACGGTGCGATCACTTCTTGAATTCAGACGTTTCCAAGAGTGCATTAAGATATCTTCATAAGCCAAAGTCATCATGCACAACATCACAGGTATTTTTGCTAATGCCAACAAATCTCGCTCAGTTTTGAGGTTTTCCCATAATTCTCGGCTTCTGGAACTTAGTAAATATTCTTGAATTTGTGACTCATTTAGAGGTCGTAAATAAACAGCACCATTTAGCCGTAGCCAAGTCTTATAATTTTTGTAAGCTTCTAAGCGAGTACAAACAACAATGTATTTAGGTGGATTGTATCGTTGAAGTAGTTGATTAATTGCTTGAATACATCTTTCTTGCTTAGATAATTCTAGTTCATCTAGTCCATCTAGTAAAGGTAATATTTGTTGCTGTTCAATCCACTGATTGCCTATCGAGACTTTAATACCATATTTCAAATGCAATTGGTTGACTAACCAATCTGCAATAGTTGGGCGATCATCCTTCCAGTCTAAAAGATTAAATAAAACTGGGATGGGATATTGATGATTATTTTCGGCACGAGTAATTAAATCTTTGGCTAGTTCTAGTAAAGTTGTAGTTTTACCTGTTCCTAACCCTCCCAAAATGAGTAATCTACCTGCTGTATCATCAAAAACTTGAGTAATACTGATATGAGGAGACAACTTATAAGTTGAACGCCTGCCAATTTTTACATCTACATCCGATAGTCGTTGTACTTGTTGCGGTTGATTTTGTTGTAAATTAATTTGTACCGCAGTATGCAAGGAACTTTCTAATCTTTGTGTAACTTCCTGCTTGACTTTTTGGATTAATTGCTCTCGATTTTTGTCACTTGCTTGCTTTGTAGAATTGACGACTCCATTGTCAGCAACGATCATCTGCGTTATGGGTTGAGGGCTTATTTTAGTCATAGCAGGCAAGAGTTTTAACTAGCTACGAGTTGCTTTTTCCTATCTTTACTCAAAGCGGACATAGAATTCCTGATCTTTTGAGAACTTCCGCACCGAAAGCCTGAAACATAGATCAGAACTAGCAGGGTTTAAAAAGGGGGGAAAATTGAAAGTCCCCCTTTTTAAGGGGGATTTAGGGGGATCTCTGCGTAATTCCTGATCTTTTTTTTAAGAAATTAAGACATTCAAAATAGTCATGTCAAACTTATAGATATTTGCATCCGCCGTAGGCAGGAGATTGCCACTGTGAAATATGACATTCGTTACAAACCAGCTTTTGCCGCTATCTTTCTCAGTCTCAGTCCAGGTGAGAGTATCACCGCAGAAGCTGGCGCTATGACCAGTATGAACGGTCAAATTTCGATGCGTACTGAGTTTTCAGGTGGTTTACTGTCGGCATTACTCAAAAAATTCTTGGGTGGTGAATCTTTATTTGTGAATGTTTTTACCAATAACACACAGCTACCCTTAGAGGTAGTTTTAACTCAATCTACTATTGGTGACATTGCTTGTATCGACTTGCGGGGTGGACGTGAGATTTGTTTTCAGCCTGGGGCTTACATTGCTCATACTCCTGGGGTGAATATGGGTGTGCAGTGGGCAGGTTTCTCCAGTTTTTTTGCAGGAGAAGGATTGTTTAAGCTGAAATTGAGCGGTCAAGGTCGGGTGTTTTTCGGTGGTTACGGCGGAATTAGCCAAAAACAAATCAATGGTGAATTTATTGTTGATAGTGGACATTTAGTGGCGTATGAGCCTGGAATTCAGATGAAACTTGGGCTTGCGGGTGGTTTGATTGGGTCTATGACTTCAGGAGAGGGATTAGTAAATCGGTTATCTGGCAATGGTGAGATTTACTTACAGTCTCGTAGTATTGGCGGTTTAGTGGGTTTCTTACGTCCAAAATTTCGCTAAGAATTAAGGATTTTAGATGGATTTGTATAGCTGAAATCTGCGATTAAAGAATTAATGAGATTAGGAAGTAGTAAATCAATGAATGTAGAAATTTTACATCAACCGGATAGTGCGATCGCCAAAGTAACTTTAGCGGCGGGTGAAGAATTAGTAGCTGAAGCTGGCGCAATGATTGCTATGAGTGGATTTGTCAATGTCAGTACAACTTTAAGAAAAGGTAAAGGAGGCGGGATTTTAGGCGGTCTTAAGCGCATGGTTGCTGGAGAATCCTTATTTTTAAGTGTTTTTCGTTCTCCTTCTGCTGGCGGAGAAGTTTTTGTCGCACCAAAATTACTAGGCGATATATTGTTATATCAAATGGTAGGTAATGGATTAGTTGTCCAAGCAACTTCTTACCTTGCGAGTGAATCAAATGTTGATATTGAATTAGGATTTCAAGGTTTTAAATCCTTGTTTTCAGGCGAGTCAATTTTTTGGCTAGATATCAGTGGGTATGGTGCTGTAATCCTCACGTCTTTTGGTGGAATTTATGAAATTGATGTCAATGGTGAATACATTGTTGACACAGGTAATATTGTCGCCTTTGAAAAAAGCCTAACTTTTGATATTACCAAAGCTGGTTCTAGCTGGATGGGTGCGTTTTTAGGTGGTGAAGGGTTAGTTTGCCGATTTAAAGGACAAGGAAAAGTATATTGTCAAACACATAATCCAACAGCATTTGGTCAATTAGTTGGTACTCAGTTACCACCAAGATAATGAACAATTAACAATTATCAATCACCAGTTACTAATTAATTATCCATCTGAGAATTATGAAAGAAATTGCTTACGAAATAGAACATTCTCCTGCCTACGCTTCCTTGCGTTTAGATTTGCAGGCAAACCAAACTGTCTTAGTTGAATCTGGGGGCATGGCAGCAATGGACTCTTGCATCAAAATGAAGTCTAAGGTGCAAGGAGGATTAATGAAAGGTCTTGGTCGAATGGTAAGCGGTGAATCGTTGTTTATTAGTGAATTTACTGCTCAGGACAGACCCGGAAAACTATATATTTCTCCAGGTATTCCAGGCGATATTCAGCATTACAATTTAAATGGTAATAGCTTAATTATTCAATCTTCTGGATTTGTTGCTTGTAGTCCCACTGTACAAATTGATACCCAATTTCAAGGCTTAAAAGGCTTTTTTAGCGGAGAGTCTTTGTTCATGGTAAAAGCAAGTGGTCAAGGCGATATCTGGTTTAGTTCTTATGGTGCAATCCTAGAAATTCCGGTAGCAGGTGATTATGTTGTAGATACTGGGTATATTGTGGCGTTTGAAGATACTTTAAAATATAACGTTCAGATGTTAGGAGGATTATCTTTTTCTGGTTTAAGAACTGGAATCTTAGGCGGCGAAGGATTAGTTTGTAATTTCCAGGGTAGAGGAAGATTATGGATTCAATCACGAGAACTTTATGGGTTGATCAACTTCTTAAATCCTTTCCGTCCTGTTAAAAGTAGTAACTAATTATTGTCATACGCAAATTAACTGAAATACCCCACCCGCGAAGAGAGCGCACCCTCCCCTTGGTAAGGGGAGGGTTGGGGAGGGGTGTACCTCCTGCAAGATGCAAAGTGCTGTATCTGTGGTTAATTATCTCCAGAAATTTTTATTAACTAGGAATAAATTTATTATGGCTTCTAAATTACAACCGATAGATCGCAATCCACCGCCTAATAACCGCCAGTTGCTCATTTTGTTAGGCTTATTTGTAGGATTTCTTGTGGGTGTTTTCTGGCTAGTTGGGTTAATAGCTAATAGTTTAATTTGGCTAATTCCTCCTAGTGTGGAACAACAATTAGGCGCTGTGATTGTTCCTGCTTATGAAAAACTCGCTCAACCTTCCCCAACTCAAGATACACTCAATCAATTGTTGAATCGACTAGAAACTAAGTTACCACCACAACAAAAACAACAGCGTGATTACCAAATACTATATATTCCCCAACCTACGGTAAATGCACTAGCATTACCAGGCGATCGCATTATCATCTTTGCAGGTTTACTCGATCAAGTAAAATCAGAAAATGAGCTAATGATGATCTTAGGGCATGAGTTAGGTCATTTTGCCAACCGCGATCATTTAAGAGGTTTGGGATATCAAATCTTAGTGCAAATTGCTTTTGCTTACTTTTTTGGCGATACTGGAGGGTGGCAATCATTTGCTGCTTCTAGTGTGGAAGCAGTAACTAAAGCACAATTTTCTCAGTCTCAAGAAACTCAAGCAGATCAATTTGGGTTAAATTTATTACAGTCTACTTATGGTCACGTAGCTGGTGCAACCGACTTTTTTACCAGATTAAACCAGCAAAGAAACTTAGATATAGCTTTTTTAGCTAGTCATCCTGCACCTGGTAAGCGGGTTGTAGAGTTACAACGCTTAATTAAACAACGCAATTATACCATAAAAGAGCGATCGCCTTTACCAAAAACTCTAGCTACCCTCAAATCTTAAATAAATCCGCAGATAATTCATTGATAACCTTTTGTTTAACTCAATTTATCCTTGATCTGCTGTAATAAAATTGAACCTAGCTAAAATTTAGTAATTTAGCTTACAAACCTTCGATAATTTAGCTGATACGATACTTTTGTTCAATAAGAGTTTTGTATCCTTGTAGTTTTTCACTAAAGGCATTGGCGGCTTATGACGAAAATCTTAGTCATTGAAGAGGAAGAGTTTTTTCGGGAAAACCTACTAGAAATATTGGAATGCTTAGGCTATGAGTCAATTGGCGCTAAAAAAGTTACGGAATGTGCCAACCTAATACTTGAGCATCAGCCAGATATAATTCTTTGTGACTTGCTATTATCTCAGATTGAAGATTACACTATATTAACAGCTATTCGTCAAAGACCAGAACTCTCTAAAACTCCATTTATTATTATAAGTTCACAACCTGAAAAATCAGCTATTCAACAAGGTTTGGATTTAGGAGCTAATGATTATTTAGTCAAACCTTTAACAATAGCTGAATTACAACAATCTATCTGTAATCAGATAGAAAAATTAAAAAGGAGCTATAATTCTTACGCCTTTAATCTATCTATGAAACCTTGCCTGAGCTAGGGTTATTGTCTGAAACTTGTTAATTTTTTTTGTAAAAAACAGAACTTATATCAAATCCGGTTGCATTGGAATCATATCTTTTTTTAACGCAAAGATCGCAAAGTTAAAAGAAGTAAAATCTTGAATATTCTTAAGCAACCGGAAACGATATTACGCAGAAAGCCAAGCGCGACCAAGATGGTCACACTACATATACAGTAAATTAACTCAGGACTTACGCAGATACACTAAATACAGGGGCAACCACAGGGGGATTGCCCCTACAGATGGTGTTTATTTTCATAATTTGCGTAAGTCCTGTAACTGCTATGACCACATTAGTCGTGCGGGCATCTTGCCCGCGTGTTGTGCAAGCGTAAGTCCTAAAAAAGAAAAAACCGTCCAAACTAATAGTTTAGACGGGGCAGTTGACAATATTAAATACTCAGCCGTTGATAAATCTGGTCTAGATTCTTCAAATGGTGCTGCGGATCAAAACATCCCTCAATTTCTGCTGGAGAAAGATGTTCAGTTACGCTAGAATCTTTGCTGATCAAATTCTGGAAGTTACCATCTTCTTTATTCCACGCTTGATGAGCGCAAGATTGTACAACAGCATAAGCATCTTCACGGTTCATGCCTTTTTCAACCAAAGTTAACATTACCCGTTGGCTGAATACTACACCGCCGTAGCAATTCATATTGCGCTGCATATTCTCTGGATAAACCAACAAATTTTTAATTAAGTCGGTTAGTTCCACAATCATAAAATCGGCTAAAGTGCAAGAATCGGGTAAAATCATCCGTTCTACAGAACTGTGGGAAATATCCCGTTCATGCCATAGTGCCACATTTTCCAAAGCTGCAACTGCATTACCGCGTATAATTCGCGCCATCCCTGTTAGGCGTTCCGAGCGAATTGGGTTACGCTTGTGAGGCATAGCAGATGAGCCTTTTTGCCCCTTAGAGAAATATTCTTCTACTTCTAAAACGTCTGTGCGTTGCAAGTTGCGAATTTCTACAGCAAAACGCTCGATAGAAGCAGCTAGTAAAGCAAGGGTTTGGACAAAATCGGCGTGGCGATCGCGCGATATAATCTGAGTTGATGCAGTATCAGGTTCTAATCCCAAATTTTGACAAGCGATCGCTTCTACACGCGGATCAATGTTGGCATAAGTTCCCACCGCACCAGAAATCTTACCTACAGCGACTTCTGAGCGAATACGCACCAAGCGATCGCGATTTCTTAAAACTTCTGCTAACCATCCAGCTAACTTAAACCCAAAAGTGATCGGTTCCGCATGAATACCGTGCGATCGCCCAATCATTACAGTATTTCTATGTTGCTGCGCTTGGTAGCGAATAGCTTGAATTAAATCTTCCAAGCGTGTCAACAATACATCTACACTAGCCACCAGTTGCAGCGCCAGCGCGGTATCCAGCACATCCGAACTGGTTAAGCCTAAATGGATATAACGTCCCGCATCCCCCACATACTCATTCACATTTGTGAGAAATGCGATCATGTCGTGGCGGACTTCAGCCTCAATTTCCAGCACGCGCTTCAAGTCAAAATTCGCCTTCGCCTTAATTTCCTCCACCGCCTCAGCAGGGATATAACCTAATTCAGCTTGAGCCTCACAAACCGCAATTTCTACCTGAAGCCACGTTTTGAGTTTATAAGTATCAGTCCACAGATTGCCCATTTCGGGCAGGGTATACCGCTCGATCACAGTCCGCCACACAGTACAACTTTCATATTGTATAGCGGTTAGCGGTTAGCTTTCAGCAATTAGCTATTTAATTAAATAGTTGAAATCCCACCAGCCAATATTAGGCAAGTGGGATTCAATCGTTAAATATAATATTTTCTGCTATAGTAATTTCGGCTAGTCAGTTATTCGTTACTTTTTTAATATACTGTCCATCTCCATCAGTTTTGTTCGTTGAAACCACTGAATTTTTGCTCTTGTTTGCTATTTTATCCGTATATCCACTTAGTTTTTGGTTTACTGCATTCTGTCAATGGTGCGGTACTGAATGGCTTCAGCAACATGAGGCGTTTTGAGGTTGTCATCGCCAGCTAAGTCAGCAATAGTACGTGCTACTTTTAAGATGCGATCGCTCGCTCTTGCAGATAAGCCTAATTTCCTGATAGCATTTTCTAATAAATTACGACTTACATCATCTAATTGACACCAATGGCGTAAGTGACTGCTTTGCATCTGTGCATTACAACGCAAACCTGGTTCTGCTGTGAAACGAGTACGGGCGCGATCGCGTGCTACTTGTACCCTCTCCCTAACTGGTGCAGACTCTTCTCCCAATGGTTGTTGGGTAATTTCCTCTGCTTTCAAACGATTAACAGCTACTTGTAAATCAATTCGATCCATCAAAGGACCAGAAAGCTTTGCCCAATATTGCTCGCGTTGGCGAGGTGAACAAGTACAGGGTTGAATAGTATCCCCAAAGTAACCACAAGGACAAGGATTAGTACTCGCTACTAAAGTAAACTGAGCAGGAAACATTACAGATTGACGAGTGCGGGAAACTGTCACATAACCATCTTCTAGGGGCTGACGCAAAAATTCCAGTACATCCCGCTTAAATTCCGTTAATTCGTCCAGAAATGAATAGACAATGGTAAATTATATTCATGGTTACTGAAATGCCGCCATGAGAATATTAGGCTACGCCAGAGTTTCTAGTCGGGAACAATCGGAAAACTCTAACGCTTTAGATCAGCAGTGCGAGCGCCTCAAAGCAGCAGGAGCTTCTGAGATTCTGATTGATGTGGAGTCGGGTTGGAAAAGCAAGCATAGACCCAACTTAGACAAACTCATGGCAATGGTGCGATCGCATTCAGTAGAGGAAGTAATTGTTACCAGGCTTGATCGTCTCAGTCGCCAAGGGCTTAAAAGCTTCCAGATTTTTCAAGAGTTCTTGGATGCTGGTGTAGTATTACGCGCACTGGATGAGCCTTTTGATTTGACTACAGCAGCAGGTCGGGCAATGGCAGGACAACTCGTTGTATTTGCCCAGTTTCATTCGGATCAGAAAGCTGAATCAGTCAAAGCTGGTTGGAAGCATTTACGCGATCGCAAAATCGCTGTTAATCCGCCATTTGGTTATATTAAACTCGACAACTATCACCAACTCGACCATAGACCATTCTTATGCTTGATTGATGGGCAACGGGAAATGAGTAAAGCCGCGATTGCTCGTGAAATTGTCGATGCTTTTTTATCCAAGAAAACTCTGAGACTGACGCTGCGGGAAATTAACGAACGCTACGGAATTCGGACTTTCGCTCACAATAAGTCTGATGGTAAAAGATTAGGCGGTCGGGTTGCCCATGAGATGTTCCGCTTTAGCCCCAGTGGTTTGAAAAACTGGCTCACTAATCCAGTTCTTCAGGGACATTTGCCCTATCTGAGAAAGGAAAGCGATCGCTCTCAAATTCATTACAATACTCACCCCGATCAACGGCTCATCACTGATGAAGAATTTCGGCAAATTGAATCAATTATTAACCACAATAAACAAGTCAGAGGCTATGGCTCAACTGCTCTCAAATATCCTTGTTCCGGTTTGGTGTTTTGCGCTGAATGCCGTTCTGCTTGCTATTCTTTATCAGGTGCAAACAACTACCACAAAGCTAAAAAGCTTGGTATTGAACCTGATCGCAATTACTACTTTCAGTGCAAAAACTGGCGTTTAAGAGCTTGCAGCAATAAATCCGTGATTCGCATGGAAGTTGTTGAAAATGCTGTTGTTAATGCCCTCACTCAGCGTGCTAGTGCGATTGCTAACATTGCTCTTACTAATCCAGTTTCCCATCCCGACTCTCCTGAAATTCAACAACTACAATCCCAACTCCTTTCCATGAAGTCTATTCCTGGCAATAATCCTGCTATTAAATCTGCTATTTCTGAAATTGAATCTCAAATAACACAATTGCGCTATTCGTTATCTCAAAATCAGAATCAAGATAGCGTTTCCCGTGATTTGCTATTGTGGGCATTTTCTAATCCCGATTGTTGGCATGATGCTAGTTATGAGGACAAAAAGCGGGTTTATCGAGAGTTAGTTGAGAAAGTTATAGTTAAGAATGGTCAAGTAGTTGAAGTTAAATTAAAAGTTTGAAACGCTGTTCTCACTTTTTGATTGTAAAAATGGATTTTTTACAAAAAGTTGCCAATTATGGTCAAAATTTTTCTTGCTAATGGAGAAATCTTATTGAAGAATTTTGCTTACTGTATCCCAAACCAGCCACCAG
>JBARVL010000545.1:0-10987 GCA_049646245.1 Crinalium sp.
ACCCAAACCTCGCACGCCACTAACCAACCCTCAACCATTGCGACAGCAAACGTTAGCACTAAAACGACAAATTAATTCACTAAGGAAACAAGCAGATGCAGAACTTAACCCTCAAAAAGCTGAAGAAATTAAACAACGTCTTGAGGAATTAGAAGAAGCGTTGAAAAACGTCATTAATGAGGGTAAGAAAAGCGTTGTTACAGCCGAAAAGTATGCAGAACGACTTGAGAAAACAGGCGTTGGACTCAAAGGCATTTTAGAGGAAGCAACTTTATCCGCGCAACAAGCAGTTGTTGATGCAGCGATAGCTCTTAGTGCCTTCGGTTGGGGTGATAGCAACGGTTTTGGTTCAAAAGGAATAAATTCGGAACAGAAGATCCAATTAGCTAAAAGAGTTGCACAAAATCAAAAGTTGCAGGAAATAGCCAAACTCGCTGGACGTATGAAACTGCTTGCAGCTAAGAAACAACGCACTAAAACTAAAGAATTAGCGACTGAAATTTACTCAGTAACTACTGGAAATTACTTGGCTCACCTTGTCCCTTCGGAATTGATGAAATTAGTTGTACCAGAACTTAAGCCACTGTTTATTAAAGGTTATTCGGAAAAGTCACTACTACAGTATCAACTCAAGTCTAAAGAGAAACAAGGACGCGGCCCGATTGTAGTGTGTCTCGATTCTTCTGGCTCAATGGCAGGTACAAAAGAGCAGTGGTCAAAAGCTGTTGGGATCGCACTACTTACCATTGCTAACCAGCAAAAACGCACCTGTAGAATTCTACATTTCTGTGCGAGCGTTTGTCGAGTTGATGATTTTCCTGGCGGTCAACTTGACCCGATAAAACTTGTGGATTGCATGGAGTGTTTCTACAACGGCGGCACAAGCTGGTCAGCACCATTGGATAGCGCACTTGCAATAATTAAATCAGAATCTCAGTATAAGAATGCTGACATAATTATGATCACTGACGATCAATGCAGCGTCTCATCGTCCTGGTTAGAAAGCTTTAAACAATCTCAGAAACTCTTAGAATTTAGCACCTTTGGCATTATGCTCGGCAGTTCTGACACAAGGGCATTGTCTCAAATTTTGGATACCGTTATAGCCATCCCTAACCTTGAGCAAGATCGAGAAATTAAAACTGTATTCGGAATTTAACCGCTAAACATTCACAAAAATTAACCACAGGATCTAATGGCAAATATTATATCAAAAATCTGCCTTGAGTGCAGAAACGTTTCTACCAATACTTACAAATTTTGGCAAGCTGAAATTAATGCTGACAATTACCAATTGACAGTAAAATGGGGCAGGATTGGAACCATAGGACAAAGCAAAACTCACCAATGTAACAGCCTTAGAGATGCCGAATCTAAACTAGAACAATTGAAAAGAGAAAAACTTAATAAAGGCTACACTGAGCTAGTCCAACCAAGCATAGTCAAAAGGAATACCATCAGTGTAAACAATCATAAAAAAACTGTAAATCGTGTAAAAACAGATACTAACTTAGCTCAAGTAAATGGAGCATTACTACTTTTAAATGCCATACGTCCTTATGTAGAAAGTAGCAATTTCAACAATCCAGTTTACAAAAGAATGTTAGAAGATCTTGCAGAACTTTCAGAAGATATCACTGAACTTGCACCATTTCTTAAAGCAGATTCAGATCCACAAACGGCATTCAGGGATCTCGTTAGTTTAGAAGATGCCAGAAGAAGACTACAGTTGAAACTCACAACATTACAATAGCTATACAATAATTAGCTTGATCGGGAGAAATACCTAGTCAAGCTAATTATTTTTAAAATGATATATATCTTCTAACTTTATTGAAATTTTTATATAACTAAACACCAATCAAAGCATGAAAGCAACAATAATACCACCAAAAAAGAACTGCCAAAAATTTGATATCTTCACCAATGGGCAAAATAATATTGCAGCTACAATTGTCCGAATACCTAAGAACGGTTCACCATAAAATAGTGCGATCAAGCCTAAAACCGCAAAAGAGAAACTCAGAATATAACGACAAGCTTTAATAATAAATTCCAAAATATCTCCAAACTGCTTAGAACCTAGAAAGTCAAGAATCTTACTAAACAGTTTAGATGAGGAAGATTTCAACATAACGCACCACCCTAAAAATACACCTAATTCAGTATGCCCACATCTCCAACAAAATATAACTCTCTTCCTAAAGATAGTGGCAGAAATAGTTCAAAATATTCAAAAAGCAGCTTAATCAAAAAAAATAGCCTTTCCGCATCAGGAAAACGGGCGATCGCCCGTTTAAGTTGCAATGTTTCTACAGTCACTCGTATGCAACTGAACTTATTTAATTACAAAAGTCAAGTACCCAAAGAAAGTAATTTAATAACCTTGCCGACAAGGAACTTAGACTATTTAGCAGCGAATACTTTAATAGCCAAAAAACTGCGCGAAACTGGTGATGTAATGCAGTCAGATATTGATAGCAAACTCAATCCGCCTATCGCAGAACAACGACAAACTCAACGACGCGCGTTTATGGCGGAAGCAATAGTAGCGACAGGGCGGAGATTACAAACTATACAGGGGTATTTGTACAAATTAGCTGATGCTTGGGACAATGGTACTGTAAGACCAATTCTAGGAAAAGTTAGGTCAAAAAAAGCAGTAGAATCTTTGCTGCAAATAACCGGACTTAGCCGACTAGAAAAAGGATACTGCCCTAAAGAAATCTATGCCAGTTGGAATGAGCATAAGGAACTGTTAACCGATTTAACTAAGATTGGCATAACCAGTGCTGAACTGACAATTGATGCCATCGACGCGCTGTTAGAATTTAATCTTGAACCACCGGAATCACCAACAATTCTCAAAATTCAAGAATTACAAAGAAAACTGATTGGCAAAGTAATATTTGATTATTTTCCTAGTCCACCACCAGTAGCTAGACGAGTAGTTGAAAAAGCTCAAATTAAGCCTGGTGAGACAGTATTAGAACCTCATGCTGGCAGCGGTGAACTTTGTGATGCTGTATTTGAGATTTGTCCAGATGCCGTCTTAGAAGTAGTAGAAATTGATTTTGATTTGCAAAATCTGCTCATTCTCAAAGGTTACAACCTCGTCGGCAGCGATTGCCTCAAATTAACTGGAAGCTATAACAAAATTGTAGCTAATCCACCTTTCAGTAAAGGTGCAGATTGTCTTCATGTACGACATTTATATGAACGATGTTTAGCTCCTAAAGGCAGACTGGTATCAATCATGTCCCCGGCTTGGTTAAAGAATAATCGAAACCCTTACAAAGAATTTAGAAATTGGTTTGAGTTAATGAATGGCAAGTACGAGAAACTACCAGAAGGTAGCTTCAAAACTAGCAAAAGATACACAGGAGTTTCGACTATTTTGATAACTCTTGACAAGTATTGATTCAACAATATTGGGCGCGAACTGACAAGTCAATACTGGCGCGAACTGACAAGTCAGCGCTTGCGCTATCGCGCCCAATATTAGACCTACTCGCTTTTGTACCAAACAAACCATGAAAACTACGCATATCCTACCTCCAGCTAGTTCACCAACTACTAAATTTCTACCGCCTTACCCGACATCAACAAAAGCAAAAACATTAGACGCAGTTGCGAAGCTAGAAGCATCCGTGCTATTTCTAGTGTCAAACAACTACGATCCCGAAATTATTTTACTATTAGCGGAGCTTGCTGCTAGTACTATGTGGAGCGAGAAATGCCGTAAAAAGGTTATTGACATTGGTATGCAAGCAGCTTTAGAACTTTATGATAACGCTATGATGAACGCCGATTATGCACAAATTCAAACTGATCTTGATAATCCTAGAAGGTGGAAAATTTATCAAGAGGCTACCAAAATCTGGAATAGACAGAAAGAAGAATTAGGTATTGAACAAAGATACTAATAAACTTAATAATTGTCAACAACGAAAAACGACCTTGCTAATAACAAGGTCGATTATTTTGCGATCTAATTAGATAGCTACCATCTAGATATGTCAAAGCAATGAGTTTAATAATACTCATTAAAATCATCATTATCAAAATCATCATCGTCAATGTAAGCGTCACTATAAGAATTACGCCTAGAGTATCCTGAGAAAGAATATTCTTCAACTTTAGCTTCTAAGTGATAAGGAAAATCTGAAATAGTCAATTCAAAATAAGGCAGAATTTCTGATAATGGATAAATTACTTTCTCTTGATCAGAAATTTCACGTCCCATTTTAGAAGTGTCTTCGACTTGAGGAAGCAAATTAATGAGAGTAGGTGCATCCCATGTTGCCACACGATCGTATGGAACGTGGAAAACAATTTCAGGAATTTCTTGAGACTGAAATTCTACCAACCAGTAACCTGTTAATGAAAAATTAATCTGATGCCAAATATTATAGTCGGCATGACGGTTTTCATAATTATGTCGATAATTCGTAAAGCACCGCATTCCAATCGCTTCATCATAATCTAGATCCAGATCGGTCAAAAGATCCCAAATTTCATAAGGATCTTTTAGTTCACCACTTAACACTTGCTCAAAAATAGAAAGTGCCAGTTCAGTTTGATTTTCCAAATAGCGATCGCGGATAGCTGGTTCCAAATCAAAACAAATAAAATCATCATTGATGTCAGCATAGTCATCTGGAACCTCACACAACTCTCTTGCCCAAGCAATAGCTTCTTCAACCTGTTGAATAGAACCACGAACATAAGTTTCAAAGTCTACCAAATACTGCCTTGAGGGAAGTTGAGGAGGGGTCGGAAAAGTTACACTGGGGGGTTTGACAGGTCTAGGAACATCAAATTTAAATCCTTGTTTTTCTAGCAATTGCAATGATTTTTTGGTAATTGGCTTGTTAATATTAACGAACTTAATTTTCCCTTTATATTCTCGCGCCCATGCGCTCGCAGCTTCAATTTTAGCCTTATGCCAAGCAGTACAATCTCTGTTATATTGTTTCATAACAGGTTTTTGTTTCTCTGCTTCAGCATCGGCTTCTTGTTTGGCTTTTTCATAAGCCTCAATTTCCGATTGAAATGGTGCAATCATCAACTGATAAACTTCTTCCGGGTAATCCAAATTAAAACCCATATCAAAATCAGCCATACCTTGAAGCAGATCAAAATGTTGCAATTCCTCGCCATCAAGAATATCAGCCACAGAACAGTCAGAATTTAAAAGGGTTAAATCTACACCTTTGTTAGCAATTGCTGTCCTCATACCTTGAATTACTGTTGGCTCAGGACGAACAACAACTTTGGTTGCTACCATCGCACCTGATTTAATCATTTCAATGATTTTGGCATCTTTAGTAGCAAACAACAAATCCGCATCTTCTCTATAGAAATCTTTTACTTTAGCCCACCGATTTAGCCACACCAAACGCTCAACTGGTAACATCTCTTTAAGAGATTTTAAACCATTAGGCAGATTCTTTTTCCGTGACATAACTACTCCAACCTTTTTATTTATCTTATTAAGGATAATCTCGAAAAACAATAGTGTTTGATATAATTAAATATAATATTTAAAGGTTACAATAATTTTTAACATAGGCTTTGTATTTGCCGTAACAACAATAACAAAAATGCTATCGCATTTAGAGCAGAGTTAGCGCGAGTCGGCTGCGGAAAAACTGTTGTTTGCGACCTCCCAAAAGTTACAAACCAACCAAAGTTAAAAACAGCGATAACCGCGCAAATGCCAAGTACAAACTAATCTAATTAAAACAAATGGCAATAACGGATATAGAGTGGACTCGTAGAGTTTGGAATCCTACGACTGGATGCACAAAAGTTTCACCTGGGTGCAAGAATTGCTACGCAGAAGCGATCGCACATAGATTCTGGGGGGAACGAAAATTCAGTGACGTGCAGTTTCATGAAAATAGGTTAGAAACGCCTCTTTCATGGAAAAAGCCAACCAAGATATTTGTCGATTCAATGAGCGATCTGTTTCACGATGATGTAACAGATGAGCAACTTGATCGAGTGTTTGCGGTAATGGCTCTAGCGCGTCACCATACCTTCCAAATTCTCACTAAACGTCCTGAGCGGATGATGGAATACTCGCGCACTGCCAAGCAGAGAATTAGAATGGCTGCGGTTGATTTGGGTAGAAGGTTGAACAGAGATATTCAAGTTTTCGAGAGTTGTGAGTGGGATTACCCACTACCAAATGTTTGGTTAGGGGTAAGCGTTGAAAATCAACGATGTGCTAACGAGCGAATCCCATTACTGCGGCATACTTTGGCAGCCATAAAGTTTCTGAGTTGTGAACCACTGCTAGAAAAAGTATCAATTCTTAATCTTGACGAGAAAGTTTATGAATCAACACAGAAATATCGCTCAGAAAAAATAGAAATGATAGCTCCAACAGAATTCATTAACTGGATTATTGTTGGGGGTGAGTCCGGCTCAAAAGCTCGACCATGCGAGGTGGAATGGGTACAAAGTCTTGTCCAAGAATGTCAACAAGCACTTGTGCCTGTGTTTGTCAAGCAACTAGGAAGCAATTCTGTAGTATGTGATTCAGCAAGCACACAATCGAAACAAAAACTTAAAAGCAGAAAGGGCGGCAACTTTGACGAGTTTCCTGAAGACTTGAAAATCAGGGAATTTCCTAAAAAATAGGTTTGTATTTTCCTGGTGAGTATTTAATTCCCGCTTCTAACTCACCAGTAGAAATTTATCAATTATTTCAGCGCCCACCAATTCAAAATTTTTACGCTAACGCGAATAAGAGTGGTGATGAATTAGTAGTAAAACAGATGAACCAAAAAATATTACAGTGCCACAGTAAGGGAAACAAACGGTACTCCCCGTTTTGCTGTTATGTACTAGCGTTTGGTGAGAAGAGAAGCATCGAAGACCACTACCAAAGCTGCAAGGTATTCAAAACACCTGTTGGGCTAATACAGGCAAGAGATTGGCGTGAGGCTAAAGATTGGCAGAAGGCTGTTAATAAAGGTGGCAAGGGCTATGAACGAGTAGACTTTATGCTGCCCAACGGAATAAGCCTGGAGAACAGTAATGATAAAGTAACAGATTTAGTGATCCAGTATTATATTGCGCTATGGTTCAAATACCTGCGAGCGCACCCAGAGTTAATTGAACACGCTAAAAACTTTGACGAGTTTGTAGACCCTTTTAAAGGGAAATTCCCCTTTTGCCAAGCGGACGTAATCCGGTTGGTAGCAAGAGAAGGGGTAAATGCTCTAAAACCCATGTGCCAAGAAGTATTAGAGCTAATTAAAGCTCATAAACATAGCAAACAATAATAAGAGTGCGAAATTAAACCCTAAACTAAAATAGGGTTTAATTCTTTATAAATGAATAAAGATTATTACAAGAAAACATATACCAACAATTAAATAAGAACGCCTATCGGCGCATCAAAAGTGAAATTTCTTGGGCAAGACAATGACTAAGCAATATAAACCTGATTTAAGAGATGCACTCGATCAAATCGAGTGGAAATTAGATGGAACACAGTTTGTAGGGGTAGGCAAAAATAATAAAGTTGCTTACGACTGTTTTCTGAAAAATGCCACTTTCACAGACGAAGATGGGGATCAGTGCATCCCCTACGAAGGATTAATAACAGTTACAAGCAAAAATGATCCCGTAGGAATAAAACTCCGGTGGGAAATAGATGAAGCATATATCCGATACACACATATCAAATAATTATGAATGCGATCGCATTCATGTCTTAGATTAATCTCCCAAATTAACTCCTTGTCAGTAGATGGTTAAACTGTCAATTTGTAACCTTTATTTTAGAACAAAGCAAACATATGTATCAGTTAAATGTTTTGGTGCCATTAAATGGCTTTGTAGAGATAGATGTAGAAGGAAAGCTTGAAAAATTAAAAAGAGAAAATGTAAGTAACACACACTCAAAAGTTACTGCTCAACTTGAAGAAGGTCAGCTTATTCACTTAAAACACGCCGCTTTCCAAGGATCTAGTAACAACTCAAAAGGCGGATTTTTCAAAGTAGTTAATGGAGATTTAAAAGAAGTCAATAGTCAACCGCCGCAGTAGATTACGAGTTCTGGGATTAAGGTAACAGTACCGAATAAAGCACCTAATTAACCATCCTAATTGGTGGTTATTTTTTTTTACTATTAACAACATTGAAACGCGCGATCGCGCCGCAGTATAAAAATCCACCAGCAAAATTTAATTAAAAAGGATCAAAATGAACACATGGCTAACGGATAGAATCTGGGGTATATTAGGAGCAACAGCTTCTATTAAAATAGAAAGTATTGCTCCGCTATCGAGTTTCAAGAATGAGATCGAATACAGGGACATAACTGATATAAGTAAAAAAACATCAACTACGCTACTGGAACTTTATGGAATTAATGTTCCGCACAAACCATCAGTGAATATTACAAAATTACCAGTAAAAAAAGGAGACATAATCTACGCGTTAATTTCAGAGGGAAACTCAGAATATCTTTCATTGAAACGGATTGAAGTATTATCAGTTGCCACCTAATGGTAAGCAAAAATAAACCCTGTTAAATTATTAACAAGGTTTATTTAATTTATCTTTTCAATGCGGACATACCTTAGCACACTAAATGCGATCGCAACTTATACCCTTACTGCTTAAAGAATAATAATTAGCAACAATCAGTTAGCCAAAAAAATCATCGCTCTTAGTGGCTACGTGGCGATCGCCACGTATAAGAACGCACTTTGTCACACAAGGTCATATTGATATGTTAGACCATTATACGGGGCATTACATCCGTCGCTACAAGCGTCAATTTCTAGGAATAATGTTCGACTGTTTCAAAGACCTCGGAGTAATCAGCAAAAAGTTTGATGATTTAGATAATAGCTCTCTTCTCAACGTTGGATCTATCTCTCAGCTTCAAGATGACATAGAGAAATTACGCTCTAAACTTCAAAATTTTATGAATGTTTTAGACTCGATGAACAAGAGAAGGAGAAAAAGAGGTTTTAGAACGTAGATTCATTCCCAGTAAAAAAGCAGAAAAAGAGGAAGGTTTAACAGTTAGATACACAAACTTCTGGTAAAAACCTGTCTTATCGGCATTAAAAATTAGTTAAACTGAGATAACCAAATGACCTTAAAATCACTACATGAGCTACAAGAAAAAATGAAATGTTTAAACCCCAATGAAAATGAAAATGAATATATTGGAAGAGCCAGCCCTATAGTTATAGGATGTGTAATCGAATACTTTATTTTCTGGGGCATCCCCTACAGACTCAACTGGACACCAGAAGGGATTGAAATTTGGACAGATAAAGATGGTTCCGAAACAGGGGATTTCGCCTTTGATTTAGGAATGCAATTCTTTATCCATTGATTGACAATAAGGTGAAAGGTAAAAGTTTCTCTGGTTGCGTCAAGTCTGTGATGAACACTGAAGGTGCGGAAATGCTTGACACCAATATGTCAGGGCGCAATGCACTGGAGATGATTGCCGAGTTTCAGTTTGGGAGACTTCTTAACTTCAACGTCAAAAATATAGTGTTTCACGTTTCACTTTCGGCTTCCCCTGGGGAAGAATTAAGTAACGATACTTGGAGAGATTTTGCTCGTGATTATCTAGAAGGTATGGGATTTGACGATAATCAATATATAGTAGTCAAGCATCACAAACCAGAGGATAACGGAAAACAAAACAATACTCATGTTCACATTATTGCTAGCCGAGTTAAGCTAACAGCAACAATGTCATTCAAGGAATTAGCTTTGCACACCCTGATTGGGAACATGGTTTTAAAGGTAGTGACTTAGGAAAACATTACACTTGGACAGGATTACAGGCGCATAAATCTGTAAGTTTTGATCCAGTTAGAGATGCAGGAATTCTAGCTGCATCAACTACAAACAAACAACTTGAGCAAGTAAAAAACACTGATTGAAATAAAAATTATGGAACTGGATAAAGCTATTAAAAATAAAAAAAGTCTGGGAGCAAAGCCGTTTACACCCACAGATTCCCCCACCACATTTCAAGCAATAGGCATTATTAGGGGACAATATTTTCCAAGTCAAGATCACCCAAGGGAGGGGATAGTAGTAACAGAGTCAGGTACAACATTTTGCGCCGATTTACGCCAATCGGCGCAAAAACAATGTGCCGAAGATTCAGAAAAAATTACTGAATCGCAAATTTGGTCATGCTACCCACGGCAAATAGAAGAAGCGCCTTGGCTCAAGCTAACACTTAAAAATATCAGATCCCAGAAAACTATAAGAGAACATATCAACTTTTTCCTAATTCGAGGTGTGATACTTTCCCAGGATTTAACAGCAAATAAATTTGAGATCGAAATTCGCAGGAATTTACAACCACCAAATAATGGCAAACAATGGAATAAATTTAAACCTTTCATCTTAAATATTGTAGGTAACTTACCATCAGACTCAATTAACCAATTCTGGGAATTGGCTTGTAGTCTGGATGGCTATAACCTAGTGCTAGAAGATGCACATTTAGTCAGTACAGACTTGAACTCAGCCAACATAGCTCCGTCTGATCCCACCCCTATTCCCAAAGCGCCAATAGTAAAGCAAGCTGACTCATCAGTCAAAAAAGATCGTCCAACAATTCAAGCTCATACACCGAAAAATATTGATTTAGGAGATTTGGAGATGGCAACCGCAGGCAAACTAGAATTAACCATCAAAATTAACAGCTTTCCAGAAGATGTCAGGACAGTAGAAAATGGTTGGAAGCATTTTGAACTTGATTGCGATGGTGTAATAGCCAGCATTACAGTTAAGCCAAAAATCTTTAAAAAATTAGAAGATGCTGTAGCAAATTATCCTATGTGGGTGGCTGCTATCGCAGGTAAAATGGGCAGCCGCACTAAAGATGGTTTTGTGCTAGAGAATGCCAGCATTACTACATTTGAGCGTAAACCCAAAGAATCTAATCAAGAATCTGTAGCCACAAAAGTTTAAAGCAGGG
>JBARVL010000546.1:0-3292 GCA_049646245.1 Crinalium sp.
GATTCGAGTACATTTAATAATTCTTGACTTGAGAATTTAGCCGGAAGTCGATCCAATAAAGCAGCTATATTGAAAATTGTTTTTTCATCTTTGCAGTGTTTCAAGAAATGAATAGTTTCGACTTCATTTTCTAGTAACAGGTTGACTATCTCATCAAGACGATCTATCCTGTCGGGATCATTAGGATGCATTAAATCCAGTCGATTAATAATTTGATTAATTTTTTGGTCCAGTATCTCGTTCATATATTACTTACTACAAGTGAGGATTTTTTTCAAATAAATTTAGATATTCAGGAGATGGCTGATATGCAGTATCAGGGAAAATCGTTCCTACTCTATTGGGATACTTATTATTTACGATTATGCCAACTCTTACTCCATTATAATTAGCAAATAATGATTCTCCATGAATCTGATAGTCTATAAGATTAAATTCTGCAACAAATTTTCCAGCAGACGCTATTTCAGAATCACTCCAAGTTTCAGGAAACCATGTCTGACCGACTTTTATTTGTTTAATTGAATCGGCATGGGTTGGTATATTACCAGTTCTTACACCATTACTGAATGTATGCAATATATTATATTTAATACCTTACCAATTAAGTATATTATGAATAAAAATTCGATTAAACATCTTCCTAGTCACAAGCCAACACTGGCATTGTAGTCTTCCTGTCGATTTTACTCAGCTTGGTTGCTCAATAGCTACTTTATCTACAGTTTCTAAAGCTATTAATACTAGAGGATGCCGCAATTTTGATTTTATTCATTCTCAAGTTTCAACTCTTCCATTCCGATGCTAGTGGCGTGTCCAATGATTCTATCGGTTTATGCTGGAGCAACTCTGTTTCCTACTGGATTTGAAGATTATGCAGAGGCACATATATTTGAATCTCTTCCACGTAATATTCAACAAGGTATTGAAACAGGCTATTTTCTGGAATGGGATTCAAATTTTTACAGTAATGACATTGATATTCGACCTGCACGTATACTTGTGGCAGAGTTACCTTATTGGTCTAACCAGCTTTAAAATCACGAGTATAAATAAGACTTGAAATATTATTATCTCTTAAAGCAAACCATCTTATTGCTGTATTTTGTGCTGTAGTCTCACAATTATTTGTAAACTACCTCTGCCTTACAGTGTACTTAGAGCAATCGAATTTAGTAACTCCCTAGAGGAGAGCGGTTCAACTCATCTTTATAAAATTTCCAATCATAGACAACAATTCTTTAAAACGGACAATAATTATTTAATGTACAATTTGCCTACGGTGGGCTACGCCAAACTGCCCAAAATATCAGCATTGGGCATACTTCATCTTGAAGGGCATAATGAGGGTTAAAATTAAAGTAGTAGAGTGCGATTCGAGGTCGCGCGAAAAAAGTGAATTCCTACCAATTAAAGGGTTAGTATTCAAACCAGTACCCGCCTGAAGATACTTTTCTCCTAATAAGGAATGTTTCACAGCTAAAAGATTAAATCTCTCGAAACCATTATCCAACAACTATCAGAGGGTTTGTGATAACCCTGCCCTATCCGACCCCGTGAGTTCCGCCTAAAACACCCAGTATGCTACGCCTCACCGAAATCAAACTGCCCCTGGATCACGACGAAAGTGAGATCCAAACCGCCATCCTCAAAAAACTGCAAATCACAGCCGCCGATTTAATTAGCTACTCAATTTTTAAGCGCAGCTACGATGCCCGCAAGCGAGGAGAAATATTCCTAGTTTATATCTTGGAAATCGAAACCACTCAGGAAAAACGTTTGCTGCAACGTTTTAAAAAAGATCCCCACGTGATGGCGACTCCCGACACGACTTATCGCTTCGTTGCCCAAACTCCCAGAGATTTAGCAAATCGCCCTATCGTGATTGGAACGGGTCCTTGCGGGCTGTTTGCGGGGCTGTTGCTGGCACAAATGGGCTTTCGCCCGATTATGCTAGAACGGGGTAAATCAGTGCGCGATCGCAGCGTCGATACCTTTGGTTTTTGGATCAAAAAAAGACTTAATCCTGAATCTAACGCTCAGTTTGGTGAAGGTGGTGCGGGTACTTTTTCTGATGGGAAACTCTACAGCCAGGTAAGCGACCCCCATCACTACGGGCGTAAAGTACTTACTGAGCTAGTCAATGCTGGGGCTGACCCGGAAATTCTTTACATCAACAAACCCCACATCGGCACATACCGACTGGTGAAAATAGTCCAGACTATGCGTGCCAATATCGAATCTTTGGGAGGCGAAATTCGCTTTGAAAGCCGAGTAGAAGATATTCATATTGAACAAGGGCAGGTGCGCGGTGTCACCCTCGCCAGTGGAGAATATATTGCCAGCGATCATGTCGTGCTGGCGGTTGGTCACAGCGCCAGAGATACCTTTCAAATGCTGCTAGATCGGGGTGTCTACATTGAGGCTAAACCCTTTTCAATCGGCTTTCGGATCGAGCATCCCCAATCTGTGATCGATCGCTGCCGCTTTGGTTCCCTGGCAGGTCATCCCGTTTTAGGTGCAGCAGACTACAAACTCGTCCACCACTGCCAAAATGGTCGCTCTGTATATAGTTTCTGTATGTGTCCTGGTGGCACGGTAGTCGCTGCTGCTTCTGAGCCTGGGCGACTGGTAACAAATGGGATGAGCCAATATGCCCGCGACGAGTCGAATGCTAACAGTGCGATCGTTGTTGGTATTACCCCCGATGACTATCCAGGCAGCCCCTTAGCAGGAATGGACTTGCAACGCCGTCTGGAAGAGCAGGCTTTTAAGCTGGGTGGTGAAACTTACTATGCCCCTGGACAACTGGTGGGTGACTTTCTTAACCATCGACCCTCTAGCCAACTAGGTACGGTACAGCCTTCCTACAAACCAGGGGTACAGTTAGGGGATTTAAGTACAAGTTTGCCAGATTATGCGATCGCAGCTATCCGCGAAGCAATACCTGCCTTCGATCAAAAAATCCCAGGCTTTGCCATGAATGATGCGGTCTTAACTGGCGTAGAAACGCGCACATCATCGCCGATTCGGATTAAGCGCCAAGAAAACTGCCAAAGTATCAATACCGCCGGACTCTATCCAGCAGGAGAAGGGGCGGGATACGCCGGAGGCATCTTATCTGCTGGCATTGATGGCATTAGAGTGGCGGAGGCGGTTGCCTTGAGTATGCTGAGAGCAAACGAGGGTGTTTTATTAAATTCAAAATAAAAAAATGATGCTAATAAAATAGAATTAGCAAAATGTAACTTTATATAGCAGGGTGGAAGCGTGTGACCACAACATCTTCGAC
>JBARVL010000547.1:0-2683 GCA_049646245.1 Crinalium sp.
TACATCAAATAGATTGGCAGAATATTGCTGAAGAAATAGAAGACATGGGACGCTCTGAAAAAAGACAATTAGAAAGTAGATTAGAAGTCTTGATTATGCACTTATTAAAATGGCAGTTTCAGCCTAATTTACGTTCCCGTAGTTGGCAATTAACCATCAAAGAGCAACGCCTACGCTTAGAAAAACTGCTGCAAGAAAACCCTAGTCTACAATCGAATCTTTCCGAAGTTATAGAAAAAATTTATCCTCTAGCTGCCCTGAGTGCAGAAAGAGAAACCGGATTATCTTTATTTCCTGAAACTTGCCTATATAACTTAACAGAAATTTTATCAGCAGAATTTTTCCCAGAGTAAAACATAAATTTATTTTTTCTACCCTGCCCTATAACTATCTACGGATTATGTTTGCTTCGTTAAGAACATAAGTTTTATAGCTGTTACTTTATTCTAGGGGCAGTAAACCTCTCCTAAAGCAAGTAAGAGAGGAAAAATGCTCTAGCTGTAATATCTAAATTAAGGAAAATCAGGAATAACCCACTTAGGCGGTTCCATAAGTTTCTTCCTTCTAGCTTCCTCAGCGATTTCGTGCATTTTATCTAAGGAAGTTTCTTGCATAAATTTGGATGCTTCGCTGACGTATTCCAGCTTAGGACATTGATCGCCTAAAACGCAGCCATTAACACAAGCTACAGCACAGTCTATCGTTGTTGTTTCCACTGTAAGTATTTTTCCCTAATTGTCTGAAAGTGCAGCCAACAGATTTACTTTTAACTATATTAACTTGAGGCTAACCTGTTGACAGGGAGGAAGAGAAAGAAGATTAAGAAAGTACTTTTTTTAGTAGGCGATACTCCTCTTGTCGTCGCGGGAGCGATCGCACTCTACATTTTAGTTAAACTATAAGCAATTAAGCTCTATCCCCAAGCTGGAAAAATTATGTCCCTGGCGAAAGATGCAACAATATTACCAGAAACAACAAAAGATATTATCTTCCCACCTGGCGACCTATATAGTGACGAACCACCCTTGGAAACTGACATACATCTGCGACAAATGATTTTGCTAATCAAGTGTCTTGATTGGCTGTGGCGCAAGCGTAATGATTACTTTGCTAGCGGTAATCTGACTATTTATTATAGTCCCCGTCAACTGAAATCTGAGGACTTTAGAGGTCCAGATTTTTTTGTAGTATTAGGGACTGAGCGCAAATCGCGTAAAAGTTGGGTTGTCTGGGAAGAAGATGGCAAGTATCCTAATGTTATTGTAGAAATTATTTCCCGATCAACTGCTGCTACAGATCGAGGTTTGAAAAAACAAATTTATCAGGATATTTTTCGCACTCCTGATTATTTCTGGTTTGAACCTGAAACTTTAGAATTTGCAGGTTTTTGTTTAGTTAGTGGTCAATATCAACCGATAGAACCAAATCCTCAAGGTTTGTTATGGAGTCAACAGCTAGGATTATATTTGGGGATTTATCAGGAAAAGTTACGTTTCTTTACCTCAGATGTTCAGTTAGTTGCGACACCAGAAGAAGATGCGGAAATGCAGACTCAAAGAGTGCAAGCTTTGGCAGCAAAACTACAAGAATTAGGGGTTAATCCAGATGAAATATAGCGATTTAAGGGGTTAATGGAAAGCGATCGCATAGCAACCCCGCAGGAGTATCGCACATTCATCACATACTAGGCATACTCAAACCTTTTAGCTGTCGCTGCTGATCTTCACTTAACCCTTTACTTTGAATTAAAACGCCAAACTTTCCCAACCCCATAGGATTAATTAGTTGGTGTAAAGCATCACGGCGCTGTAATACTTGTTGGATACCTTGAGTATCAGTAACGCTGCTAGTAGATATAGCGGAAATGCGATCGCCTAATCCTAACGCCATTAAAAATAATCCCTGCTGAGTAAAACCTACCTTTTGTAAACCACACAATTCCCCCTGAAGTTCCAAGGCGGTAAAGTCTACATGGGCAGTAATATCTTGATATCCAATATTGATATAGGGGTCATTATGATGGGCGTGTTGATAGTAACATTGCAATGTTCCCTGATAGCGTTGAGGATTATAATAGCGAGTTGCTGTGTAACCATAGTCAATTGTTAGTAAATAACCCTGCTGTAGCTTATTTGATATTGTTTTTATCCAGTCTAAAGCAGCTAAATTTACCTCAGTACGGTATCCCTCCTGATAATTATCGCTAGATAAATTAATTCCTACTAAATCAAAATATTCAGATAGTTGGGGTGTAAAAAGTTCATCCGTTACCTCTAAAAATTTACTTTCTCCTCTCGCTTCCTCACTTTTTTCAAGGGAGGGTGTAGTTACATAAACTTCTCGTAGCTGTCCCTCTTGCAGCGCAACTTGATGTACGGGTAAAGCATCTACTAACTCATTAGAAAAACAGCAACCAACTATCGAATTAACTGAAATTTCCTCTAAAGTAGACCACCTTACAGGTAATTCTAAATCAGGTAATGCTCTTTGCAAAAGCTGCTGTTGTTGAGTAATCATTGCTGCTGCTTTTTCAACAATGATGTATTCTAGCGAATTAAAAAACTTGGGATGATGTTGATGTAAGTAGCGCAAAACATCAGCAGCTATTAAACCTTGTCCTGCGCCCATTTCAACTAACTGAAACGAAGGAGGATTTCCTAAAATCTCCCACATTTCGACAAAT
>JBARVL010000548.1:0-2560 GCA_049646245.1 Crinalium sp.
AGCTAGAAACTTTGCATGGTTTACAAGTTACTGAAGAAAGTTTAGATACATTAATCCAACAATATCAGGATAGTTCTAAAACATTTAATGAAGAATTTAGCCAACAGCGAGAAACAATTGATCAAGAGATAACTCAAGCTAAGAAAGCTTGGGCGAAAGAAATAGAAGAACACCGCCGAGTCGTGAAAGAACGCAACGAGATACAAGCTAAAACTAAACTGCGTGATGCACAGGAATACACTTACGACTTAAATTTACAACGTAACTTAGATAATCAAACTTATGAGCAAGATAAGAAACGGCTTTATCAAGAGTTAGAAGATTTCCAACAATTACAAGAAAAACAGTGGGCGGAACGGGAAAAAGCTATTTCAGAACGTGAAAAGCAATTTGCTGAAGCTAAAACTAAAGTTGAAGGATATCCCAAAGAATTAGAAGCTGCAATTAAACGCGCTAAAGAAGAAGGGAAAGGTATTGCTTACCATCAAGCGAAAGTTAAAGCAGATTTGAATGCGAAAGAAGTTGAAGGTAGCAAGCGCACTTATGAGTTAAGGATTCAATCGCTACAAGAAACAATTGAAAATCAAGAAACTCGCCTGCAAAACCTTTCTCGACAACTTGATGCTGCGCTTAAACAAGTTCAAGATTTGGCAGTGAAAGCTATTGAAGGATCTTCTAATAATAACTCCTTCCAAGCTGTAAAAGAAATTGCTTTAGAGCAAGCAAAGAATACCAACAAGAATAAATAAACCTACGTTTAATACAAGTGTAACACGCGATCAAGATGCCCGCACTATCTTTGCTCCCTCCCCGCGAATTCGGGGAGGGTTGGGGAGGGGTATACTACATTTCAATGCAAAGTGCAATATCTTTCAAATCAGGAGAACTTGAGATGAAACTAACAAAAGTTGATTTAACAAAATTAGTAGCAATTAGCCATAATAATGAGCATTTAGGGCTATTAATTGATCGAGGTAATTCTTTAGAATATTTTGAGATTCCTGCACCGTTAGCAGCTTATGAAGGGCTACAACAACTTGATTTTTTAGTGGCTTTGGAATCTACTGAATTAAGTGCTGCTACAGATGATGACTATTTGTTAGAAGCTGAGGAAGATATCCCGATGTTACCAGTTGAATCTAGTATGGCTAAGTCTTTAGGATATGACGCAGAGCGACAGTTATTGCAAGTTGAGTTTAGAAGTGGATCTGTTTATCAATATGAACATATAGATGAGGAAACGTGGGACGCGCTACAAGCAGCAGAATCTACTGGGCAATTTTATAATGAGGAGATCAAAGGCAGCTATAAATCTCGGCGTGTAGATTAAAGTAACCTTTTTTCTTATTTAGGTAAAAATTATTTACCAATAAAAAATATTACAGATGCCCAAAAAAGTTAGAGAATTAAAACAGATGTTGCAGAAGGCAGGATTTATGCTCTTGCCTAAACGCGGAAAAGGCAGTCATTCCTACTGGCTTCACGCACTTTTGTCAAAACCTGTAGTTTTATCTGGCAAAGATGGCAACGACGCAAAACCCTATCAGGAAAAAGATGTAATTGAAGCACTACAAGAATTGGAACAATTACAGCAAGGGGATGAATAATGAAATATAGTATTTTAATTCAGTGGTCTGATGAGGATCAGGCGTATGTCGCTAGTTTACCTGAGTGGGGAAAATACGCTCGGACGCATGGTGAAACTTATGAAGAGGCACTTGAAAACGCTAAGGAAATTTTAGAAGATTTAGTATACGGTTTTCAAGAAACAGGGAAGCTTTTACCGGAGCCACAAACAGTACAGGTAGCCTGAATTTGTTATAAATAGGTCAACGTGAGTTAAACGTTTTACCCCACCCCCCAGCCCCCTCCCCTTAGTAAGGGGAGGGGGAGTATATGTTTTAGTTTGTATTTATATGCGATCGCACTTATTTCCCCCTTAATCTTCCTGACCGCAATATACTAAATATTAGCCACAAACCAAGCAAGCTGGCAATAGAAAATAAAATAGTACTTAGAACAGATAACTGCACTGTTTGTGATTGAGCAGATATAATTGCTGCACCAATAATCATCGAGCCAACTACAACACTAAAGGAAAGACGATTAGCTGAATCATCTAAACTGCGACGTAGTGGTTCTAAATCTCTAATTGAAACATTCCATTTTAATGTTTCAGTTGTTACCCGCTCTAATAATACCTCCATCTGACGTGGCGATTGCAATGTCAGACTTTTGATATCTAAAGCGGTTCTTAAAACCGCTTGCAGTGGATCATCTCCAAATAACTGACGGCGGAATAAGTCTGTAATTAATGGCTTAATTTGTTCAAACAAATTAATGTCTGGGTCAAAAGTCCGTGCTACACCTTCTAAATTAGCTAACGTTTTGGCGTACAACCCTAAACTGCTAGGTAATCTAACTTTATTATTCCGAGCAGTTTGTAATACTTCATAAAAAACCTGAGAAAAATTAATTTCAGCTAAACTGAGATTGAAATATTTCCTCAGCATTCGGGCATAATCATTCTCTAGGTTGGATAAGTTGACTACTTGGGCAG
>JBARVL010000549.1:0-5400 GCA_049646245.1 Crinalium sp.
TACAAAGAGCCGAAACTGCTATTAATAATGGTGCAGAAGTAGAAATTATTCGATATGCAGCCTAATCAAGGAAATATCCATGATCAATCTCAATATACCTTTGCGATCCTTTGCGCTTACCTTTGCGCTCTTTGCGTTAAAAAAAAATATATATCCTCCCACCAGCCAACTCTGAATCTTTTAATAAAGTGCGTATAAATCGCCCATCTCCTCCCCCACCTTCTAAACTAAAAAAAGACCTCAAAACTGATGGGAGGGCGAATGCAATCTTTAACCAGCGAACAGCAGCAAGCCCAAATAACAGAGGATTTGGACTGGGAACCCCCCATGCCGCCAACTGATTTAATCTTTGATGATGGTGAACCCTTGGAAAGTAATCGCCACAGCATTGCCATGAATGTCCTAATTCGGTCAATGCTAACCGCGTTGGCACAGTATCGCCAGAGATAGAACAACGCTTGCAGACGCTTAATGTGAATCAACTAGCAGATTTAGTAGAAGTCGCGCTGACAGTCGATTCTGTGGAACAGTTGGTTAGTAGGTTAGGATGATAGCGCGATCGCACAAGCTAATGGTAAGTAGGTAGGCATAAATAAACTTATAATGGTTTTCCCAATCACCATTCACCCGTCCCCAATCCCAGAAGAGCGCAAGTAATATTTAATTTACCCAGATAACTTAGTTACTTTTCACCCATAACCGAGTTGCGATCGAATAATGTGCTATAACTGATATATCTAAGGTTTATTTTCGGTAGCGTAATTCGTTTGATGAGCGTTTCTCCGAATCTAATACTCTACACTCTCGGATTCTGGAGATCCTATATGTCAATTTACGTCGGCAATCTATCCTACCAAGTTACACAGGAGGATATCAGCCAAACGTTTGCCGAATACGGAACAGTTAAGCGCGTTCAGCTACCAACAGACAGAGAAACAGGTCGGATGCGGGGTTTTGCATTTGTAGAAATGGAAACAGACGCAGAAGAAACTGCTGCAATTGAAGCCCTTGATGGTGCTGAATGGATGGGACGCGACCTCAAGGTTAATAAGGCTAAACCCCGCGAAGAAAGAGGTTCTTCAGGCGGCGGCGGCGGCGGCTGGTCAAATAACCGTGGTGGCGGTGGCGGTGGCGGTGGTAGAGATAGAGGACGCTACTAAGATTTTCCCACAAAAATTTCTATCAATACTCTTAAAGCAAGACTTATAATCTGTGCTTTAAAAGGAAACGGCTTGCTGGATAGCCGACCCTTATCCAGCCCTATCTCTCTTCCACTTTGGACTCCCACCACGTTGGCGCAGCCTGCGGGTAGCGCATATTTTGATGGTGAAATTAGTCCTTGGCAGAGTTTTATGGTATAATATCAACAGTCATAAGAACCTCCTATAGTTGTCAAAACCAAGCAACATAATTAGGAAAAGTAAGAAGACAAAACGTTACAAATACGGTAGGGCATACCGGAATTCAAGCTTGTGGAGAAGCTATAAGACTAAATGGTACTTGTACCAAAAAGCAAGTTTCGGTGAAGCAAGAATCTCCAGTCAAGCTGACGCTGTGACGGGGGAGTGTCAATGCTGTGAATTTAAATGAGGAGATAGGATGACCCAAATAATTCCTGGTGAAAATGAAGGAATTGAGTCAGCCCTGCGTCGATTCAAGCGAGAAGTTTCTAAGGCGGGAATTTTCCCAGATATCAGAAAGCATCGTCACTTTGAAACACCTATTGAAAAACGCAAGCGCAAAGCAATTGCCAAGCATAAACAGCGTAGAAGACGTTCTAGCAGCTATTAATGCCCGAACCAAATACCGCTTGTATCAAACACATCATAGTGCTTAAAGCAAGGGACAAGCAACGAAGGTCAAATAGTTGACCTTACTGGCAAAAACTAAACTGTCCCGAATCCAGGCACTGCAACATTTCTTGGACAAGAAGTAAATCAAAGCTTCTTTGTCCAAAATGCTTTGTTTCAGTTATTATCTGCCGTCTGTGAGTTGGGAGTTGGTGTCAGTCAACATTATGGCAGCACTCTAAACTACCTCAAAAACCCTATGAATATTAAAGAACTGGTAAGCCGATACATGGCAGGGCAAAGGGACTTCAGGAACCTGAACCTAATTGCAGCAAATCTCAGGAATATGAACCTGAGTGGCGCAAACCTAACCGGGGCAAACTTGAGTGGGGCAAATCTGACGAGAACAAATTTAAGCAATGCAAATCTCACGGATGCAACCCTAACAGGGGCAAATTTAACTGAAACAAACCTAAATGGTGCTAATCTTACGGATGCCAACTTGAGTCAGGTAAATCTCAACGATGCCTACTTAAAGGGAGCAGTTATGACGAATGCCCCATCATCGGCAAAAGGTTAGTTACCTAATTAAAGATAGCATAGACATTGACTGAAATAACTTCTTTTTCTGTCTTTAATAAATTATTAATATAGTGTTGCGCCACATAATTAGTGGCTTTTTTTTAATCCTACCCGTTTTGTAACTATATAGCTTTTCGCGTATCAGCTTTTCTAAAAGCTTTAGACAAAAGCTGACCAAGATTTTAAGATCACCTAATACCAGAACTAACTGCTATAAAAATTAGAAAATAATTGCCATTAAATATCAACTGAGAAACAGTTTCCTTAATAGCAATCCTAAAATTATAAAAATAATACTACACCCTAATACAGTACTTTCTTTTATTAACGTCGATCGCGCTGCCAACGGCTATCATCACTATTGCGTTGCCGACGAGCATTATTGCGATCGCGTTGCCGACGGGTATCATTACTATTGCGATCGCGCCGCCGCCAACTATCATCACTATTGCGCCGTCTATTAGTCTCTACTTGCCGATCGCATTCCCGACTAAGATAGCGTCCATCCCGATAGGGGCGGTTATAGTAGCCATCGTAAAAGCCACGATCAAAATTCCCCCCCGCAGTCCGAGGTCTATAAGTTTGTCTGTCACGCGCACTTTGTTGTCCCTCTCGATAACCATCTGCATAAGCATTTTGATGATTACCAGCATTATTAGTTTGAGAAGAATCGCAGTAATTAATTTGTGCTTGAACAGGTTGATTCAACAGTAAAAATACTGGTGTAGTCGCAATGGTTAATATAGCACCAAGAACAATTCTTTTCACAAGCCTTCACCTACAATTGTGAGTCTGACTAGACTTTCTTTAGACTGCTAATTAAACTTTTAAGTTGCCTGATAAACTACTTTTTAGACAAAACTTAACAAAATATTCCAAACAAAAACCTGGATTATTTTAAATCCAGGTTCCGAGCAGATTAATTTTTAGAATTAACTAAAATCTCTTATAGCTGCTTCACCTCAGAAACCAACTTCGCCACAACATCCTTGGCACTACCAAACAGCATTGTAGTTTTCTCCTTGTAGAACAACTCATTATCTACACCAGCAAAACCAGTACTCATACCGCGCTTAATTACGATCGCTTGCTTTGCCTTATCTACTTCCAAAATCGGCATCCCGTAAATTGGACTAGCAGTATCACTACGCGCCGCCGGATTTACCACATCATTTGCCCCAATAATTAAAGCCACATCTGTCTGATCAAACTGAGGGTTGATATCTTCCATATCATGTAGCTGCGGATAAGGCACATTCGCCTCAGCTAACAACACATTCATGTGTCCCGGCATCCGACCAGCAACCGGATGAATGGCATACTTAACCTCAACACCTAGCTTTTCTAACTGATCGCCTAACTCCCTGACAGCGTGTTGTGCTTGCGCGACTGCCATCCCATAACCAGGAACAATTACCACAGATCGAGCATAACCCAACATCATCGCGCCTTCTTCAGGATCAATGCTGCGGAAAACTTTATCATTCTTGCCAGCACCAGCACCGCCACCACTAGCTTTAGCACCACCGCCAAACGCACCAAATAGTACACTACTCAAAGTACGGTTCATCCCCTTACACATAATTTGAGTAAGGATAATTCCAGATGCACCAACTAACGCCCCAGAAATAATCAAGATATTGTTCATCAGCACAAATCCAGCCGCACTAGCTGCTAACCCTGAAAATGAGTTCAACAGCGAGATTACCACTGGCATATCTGCCCCACCGATGGGAAGCACGAATAAAACACCTAAAACTAGGGAGATACCAGTAAGGATTAAAAATACTGTGGGATCTTTTGGTGCAATTAACAAATAGCCACTTCCAGCTAAAAAGCCAATTAACAATAAGACGTTAATCGGTTGTTGCAATGGAAAAGTAATCGGAGAACCTGACATAAGTTCTTGTAACTTGGCGAAGGCAATAAAACTACCCGTTAGGGTAATGCCACCAATCAAGATACTTAAAATCATCGTGATCGTGCTATCAATAGACACTGTTTGTGCGGAGTGCAACAACCGCCAAAATTCAGCTACAGCAACTAAAGTCGAAGCGCCACCGCCCAAACCGTTCAATAAACCCACCATTTGGGGCATTGAGGTCATTTCAACTTTATAAGCTGCGATCGCACCCAACACCGAACCGATTACAATCCCTAGTAAAATTAGCTCGTAGTTCAGTACCCCTTGATTGAGCAGTGTCGCCACAATCGCGATGAACATACCAACTGCTGCAATCACATTACCTTTGCGGGCGGTTGCTGGCGAACCCAGATTTTTCAGACCAACAAAAAATAATGCGGTTGCAACAAGATAACTTAACTCAATACCTGTAGGTATAAAATTACTCACGCTTTTACTTCCTTCTTCTTAAACATTTGCAACATCCGATCCGTCACCAAAAAGCCACCGACAACGTTAATAGTGGCGAAAATTATCGCAATAAAACCTAAAATTGCACTGAGATTTAAGTTGCGATCGCCTGCAACTAAAATTGCCCCAATTACAGCGATGCCAGAAATAGCATTAGATCCCGACATCAAAGGCGTGTGTAGCGTTGGCGGCACTTTGTTAATTACTTCCGCCCCAGCAAGCGTTGCTAGAACAAATACAAATAAAGCACCAATCAATCCTTCTGCCATAATATGAACTCCTAATTTTTCCACAGTTAACGATGAACAATTATCAATTACCCAGAAAATTTTTAGTCTGCTTGCCACGCGCATTGAGCTATAAATAAAAACTTATTCCCTATTTCAAGCCCAAAGGTGAAAGTTGTCTGGAAATTGATAATTGTTAATTGTTAATTGCTAATTGTTGACGGTTGACTGCTGAAAACTGCATCGCGCACCCGTTGATGAGATATTTCACCAGCATGAGTTATACAAGTGCTGCTTACGATATCATCTTCAAAATTAATCTGCAAATTACCATCTTTAATCAGGTATTGCACTAGCGATAAAACGTTTTTAGCATACATTTGGCTGGCATGAACTGGCATAGTTGCAGGTAAATTCAGTGGACCTA
>JBARVL010000550.1:0-12222 GCA_049646245.1 Crinalium sp.
GCCCCTAAAATGCGCTTGGTAGACTCTTCAATACTTGCTACACCAAAGCGTTCTTGATAAAAATCTTTATACTTCCATTTAGAACCACCCCAACTAAAAGGACGACTTCCCACAACGGTTAACTTAAATTCTGGGAAGTCTAGCTTACCGTAGCCGACATCTGCTGTTCCCATCAAATCTATCTGTTCCTGTACCCAGTCTTCTTTTCGCCTGTCGTAAGGACACTTATTTCTACCCCACTCTGTAGCAGTGTACCAAGCATCGTGATTGCCAAAAACTGCTGCTTTTGGAATGTCCAGAGATGCGATCGCCTGCACCACCGATACTGACTCATTGCCAAAATCCCCTACAAACAGCACCAAGTCAACACCTAGCTGCTTGAGGGCGATCGCATCATCCTCTTCCCATTGATCGTGAACATCCCCAACTATCGCAATTTTGACGATTAATTGCTCTTGATTCCTATGATTGCCCATACCTACTTTTTCCTTGATCCTTTTCCAGGATATGCAAGTACAGCGTATTTTTGCATTAATCTTCAGTTACTTTTAGCAATTAGCTGTTCACATCTACCTCCTCTTCCCCCTCACTCCTCCCTCCTGCCTCCTCTCTTTTTCCATCAATTTTGGTAAAAACAACTATAATTATTTATTAAGAAGACTATAAATTCCTACTCCAGGTAGACCCAAATTAGTGTTTATTACTACCCTTCAACCTCAAAACCTCACCCAAACCCCCGTACTCCCCCATGATTTATTTGAGGCAATTCAAGCCCTCAAACACAAGTTAAATGCTGTGATCCTCGCCCATTATTACCAAGATCCCGATATTCAGGATGTCGCAGATTATATCGGTGACTCTTTAGAACTTGCGCGGAAAGCAGCCAACACCAACGCAGAGGTGATTGTTTTTGCTGGTGTTCACTTCATGGCAGAAACCGCCAAAATTCTCAACCCCAATAAACTCGTACTCTTACCAGACTTAAATGCTGGTTGTTCCCTTGCCGATAGTTGCCCACCAGATCAATTTGCCGCCTTTAAAGCTGCTCATCCTAATCATTTAGTAATTTCCTATATTAACTGCACCGCCGAAATTAAGGCGATGAGCGATATTATTTGTACCAGTTCCAACGCAGTTAAACTTGTCAACCAAATTCCCCAAGACCAACCAATTATTTTTGGACCAGATAGGAATTTAGGGCGCTATGTCATGGAACAAACAGGCAGAGATTTGTTGCTGTGGCAAGGTGCTTGTATGGTGCATGAAAATTTTTCTGAAAAGAAAATTGTCCAACTCAAAATTACTCATCCTGAAGCAGAAGTACTGGCTCATCCAGAATGTGAACCTCCAGTATTACGCCATGCTAATTTCATTGGCTCTACTAGCGCATTACTAAAATATTCTCAGCAAAGTTCCAACAAATCTTTTATTGTAGCAACTGAGCCAGGTATTATTCACCAAATGCAAAAGCAGACACCTGATAAACATTATATTCCCGCGCCACCAATAAATAATTGCGCCTGCAACGAATGCCCTTATATGCGACTGAATACCCTAGAAAAACTCTTCTTAGCAATGACAAATTGCACACCGGAAATAACCTTACCAGAGGATATTCGTGTAGCAGCTTTGCGACCAATTCAGCGAATGTTAGAAATGAGCGTTTAACAATTAACAATTAACAATTAACAATTATCAGTAATCAGTTTTGACTTCTATAGATAACGTATAGCGGATAACACGAATACCCAATGTTAAAACTGATTACTGTTGACTGGTGACTGTTGACTATTTACTGGTGACTGTTGACTATTTACTGGTGACTGTTGACTGTTGACTGGTGACTGTTGACTATTTACTGGTGACTGCTTACTGATTCCTGATTCTTGACTAACTCCACAATCTTGCTGAGGTAAGTTAATAATATTTAATAGTGCTTGACGATAAATTTTGATACCTTCGGGGTTAAGATGAACACCATCAGTTGTAAAATTCTTTCTCAAAGCTTGACCTTGATATAAAGGTTGAATATCCGCTTCAAAAAGAGTTGCTTTCTCCCTAGCTGCAACTTGACGAATTAAAGCATTTATTTCTTCTACTCTCTCGATAGAACCTGCCATTTTCGGATTACGACTTGCTTCAACTGTAGAGTAAAAAGCAGGAATTACATATACCTGATTAGCACCCATACTTTTAGCTAACACAATGGTATCTTTCAAATTTTTGACAAAAGCTTCATTGGTAATTTGATAATCAGCATCATTAGTACCAATAGCAATAATTCCTGTCTGACATTTAAGACTCACAGAGTTTAAAAGTTTCATCTGCGCTAAGAGAGAAACTGTACTCATGCCACCGAGGGCAAAATTAAAGTTTTCCTCGCCTAAAGTATCACCCAAAGCTGAAGAAATTGAATCTCCAAATAAACATACTTTATATTGTTTGTTTTGGCTGGAACCAATTTGAGATTTAACTTGTTTTTGCCACCAAGGTTCAGAAATTAAATTGTCTGTCAGTATAGGAGTTGGCTTAAATTGTGCTGGTCGATTAATTTTTAAATTTGAATTGGCATAAGAAGCTGTTATTATAGAATGATTTTTGGAGTTGATCAGTGATGACGCTGCCATCACCTCATCCCCAGGTGCAGAAATTTGAATTCTACTCAGGTTAAGCACGCCCAACCCCGTAAATAAAACCGTTATTACAAACTTAGTTACGGCTGCAATTTTGCTCATAGATGTCAATTTTCACAAATTAGTTTGTCTATATTACAAGGAAAATGAATTATAAAAAAGGGGAAGCAGCTACGGAAAGCTTAATTATTTTTACCCGTTATCCAGAACCAGGCAAGACAAAAACTCGGTTAATTCCAGCAATAGGTGCTGAAGGCGCGGCTAACATTGGGGGCAAAATGACTGAACATACCCTTAATCAGGTGAAGGAATTGCAAAGTTTGCGGGAAGTTGCTGTAGCGGTTTATTTTGCTGGTGGTAATACTCAGTTAATGCAGCAATGGCTAGGAGCTAATTTAAGATACCAGTGTCAGGGAGAAGGCGATTTGGGTTCGCGCATGGCGTTAGCTTTTGCCAAGGCTTTTGAGGAGGGAAGTAAGAGTGTTGTAATTATTGGCACTGACTGTCCTAGTTTAAAGCCTAAACTGATGGAGGATGCTTTTCAAGAACTTACCCAACACGATCTAGTGCTTGGACCTGCACAAGACGGGGGATATTATTTAATTGGATTGCGTCGATTCATTCCAGAACTTTTTACAGGTATTAACTGGGGAACCTCCTCAGTTTTACAACAAACTGTAACAATTGGAAAGCAGTTAGATTTAGCTCTAGCCTATCTTCCTACCCTCGCTGATGTGGATCGCCCAGAAGATTTATTAATTTTAGATCAAACTAACTTGCGCTCTTTGTGAGTAATATGTAATTTTTAAATGGAAAAAATTTCAATAATTATTCCCGTTTTAAATGAAGCCAACACAATTGCACAAACATTAGCTTACCTAAAAAATGCCTCAAATGTAGAAATAATTGTGGTTGATGGTGGTAGTAAAGATGAAACAATAGCTTTAGCAAAATCATTTGGTGTGCAAGTTATATCTTCTGGTATTGGTCGCGCTACGCAAATGAATGTGGGTGCTACAGTCGCCACAGGTGCCATTTTGTTGTTTCTCCACGCGGATACTAGGATACCGCCTAATTTTGACATCCTAATTCGCCAAGCTTTAGCAGGTAATTTTATTGCTGGTGCGTTTGAACTAAAAATTGATGCCAATTTGCGGGGAATACGACTGATTGAAAACATGGTAAATTTGCGATCGCACTTATTCTCTCTTCCCTACGGCGACCAAGCTATATTTATCTGGTCAAAAGTATTTCACGAAATTGGCGGTTTTCCAGACTTACCAATTATGGAAGACTTTGTATTTATCCGCCAGTTAAAAAAATTGGGGAAAATTGAGATTATCCCTCAACCTGCAATTACATCAGGAAGACGATGGCAGAAACTTGGAGTAATCAAAACTACACTGATTAACCAATTAATGATTATCGGATACTTTTTGGGAGTTTCACCCCTTCAATTAGCTCGCTGGTATCGTAAAAAATAAAGATAACAAACGATCAAAGCTAAAGCACTTATAATAAATAATGACGAGAGTTCGGGCAAAATAATAATAATGACAACGAAGGAAAAAATAATTAATCAATTAAAAGCTCTAGAAACCCTTTCTATGCAAGGGGGATATAGTGATACTCTTGCCTTATCACTGAAAAAAAATATTATTCAGGAAATCAATGTTATTAACTTACAAATTCAAGAGTTAGAAACTGATATAAAAGCGTTTGAACAACAATATCAATTAGCTTCTGAACCGTTCTACCAACAATTTAAAGCAGGTCAATTAGGAGATGCAGTAGACTTTGTTGAATGGAGTGTTTTTTATCAAATGCGGTCTTCTTTACAAGGGAGATTAATTTTACTGCAATCTCAACTTTAACAATCGTTGATTTAATCAGCACAGAAATTCAGTAGGTGTGCAATTGCAGTAAGCCACACAGATATTTCTAGCGAAACTATCCTAACCAACCAGCAAAGTTTTGTTGTTGAATTTGGGAAGGATTTTCCATAAATACAACTTGGTAACGACTAGGTTTAGGATCTGCTAATTTTACCGCCAAAGTACGCAGTTGATCCTGATGAAAAACAGACAGATGGATAGTATCATCACTCTGGTAATCTTTCAGGCGATCGCCTAACTGTTCTGATGTTACCTTAAATCCATCAATTGCCAGCAACTCATCATTAGGATCAATCCCCGCAATTTGTGCCGGAGAACCCGCTTCCACAAACTTAATTAATTCGCGTCCATTCTCCCCTTTAACCGTCATACCTAAATAAGGAACAGGTTCATCTTCCTTAATACCAACCAGCTTAAGACCAAAAGGTTCAAGATAATCATTAAATGGTAACTCCTCAGTCCCATCAATATAACGGTTAAAGAACTCACTTAAATTAACTTCAGCGACAGACTCAATTACTTGGCGCAATTCTTCAGGAGTAAAACCTATTTCGGCTTGTCCAAACCTTTGCCACATAATCAGCATGACATCATCGAGCGATCGCTTGTTTTGATGGCGCGATCGAATTAACAAATCTAGCAACAAAGATACCATTTCCCCTTTTAAATAATAGGAAATTTGAGAATTGTTGCTATTAGCATCAGGACGATAAAGCTTAATCCAAGCATCAAAACTAGATTCACTTACTGGTTGTACCAGTCGTCCTGGGGTATTTTGAAAACGAGTAATTTCTTTACTCAAGTTTTCTAAATAAGTTCTTGTATCATATATTCCCGCTCTTTTGGGAATAATTAAATCGTAGTAACTTGTGGTTCCCTCACTAAACCAAAGATCAGGCGTATAATTTTCTTGATCATAATTAAATACCTCTAAACCTTTGGGTCGAATGCGCTTAACATTCCACAGGTGAAAAAATTCATGCGCCACCAGTTGCATAAACCTATTGTATTTATCAAGCGCCCTAAATCCAAAGCGGGAGTAAAGTAAGGAACACGAATATTTATGTTCTAAACCACCGCCACCAGTCGAAGTTAGATGCAGTAAAAACAAATATTTTTCATACGGTAGCCCTCCAAAAATTTCAGCTTCAACCTCAATAATCTTCTTAGTATCTTGAATAATAGACTCTACTTGAAAGTTTCCCTCGCCCCAAATAGCTAATTGATGTGGTTTCCCTAATACTTCAAACTCATACAATTGATGACAACCAATTTCAAATGGGCTATCTACCAACGTATCAAAATCCGCAGCCTCAAAAGTATTAGTTCCATCCACCCTTGGTAAAGGTGTAATCACTTGCCAATCAGGTTTTGGTGGCACAATTGTGATCTGAATTGGCATCTGCTCAAATCCAGGCAGATAAAAGCACAAAGCAGCAGGATTAAAATAGCCGTGAGTGGCATCTAAATGATTAGTCCGTACTGACAATTCATTAGCAAATATGCTATATTGCACAGTAATCTCATTAATGCCAGTTGTTTCAACTTGCCAATGATTTTTACTTAATTTACACCAATTTAAATCTTTGCCATTTTGATTAGTAGCAGAGAAATTTTGCAAATGTTTAGAATATTCCCGCACTAAATAAGAACCAGGAGTCCAAACAGGCATTGTTAAATCTAGAATTGATGTCTGCCAATTGTTTACTTGTAACGTAACTACAAATAAATGCGACTCTGGTTGTGGCATCGCCACTTGATAAGCGATTGTCGGTGAAGTTTGGGATAATTTATTAGGGCGGACAACAGTTGCTTTAGTCATTTTTATTATAGCTGTAGCAAAATATCTTAGAAGATGATTAATTCTGAAACAATTGGTCACAAAAGCTTTAAAAAAGCTGTAGTAGCTCTGCGTTGTAGCGTAGCTATCATCTAATCAGCTAACGCGCCGGAGCGCATTGTACATTTTATAATTGAGAGAAAATTTACTCTACACTCTTACCCTCCCTCCTCCCTCCCTAAAATATAAAATGCGCGTTGCCACAAAAGTTTAGCTGATAGCTGACGGCTGACGGCTAAAAGCTAACCGTGTTGGGCAAGCTGCACCAACTGCTTAAAATTAACTAAGCCGATTGTTTGACGTTCTCGATCAATTTTGATCCAACCTTTACTTTCTAACTTATCCATAATTTTTGTTGTGTCTTGAACACTAATATCTGTTACATCTGCCAAATCGTTGACAGGGATGTTAAAAATTTCTGTTCCTTGCGGGCTAGTTTCGCCGTAGTTTTCTGCCAAAGAAACTAGGGTATTGGCTAACTTGACAGCAGGTGGCTGATTACGCCGTTGAAAGCGAACATTAGTTTGGCGCAAACGCCTGACTATCAGTTGCAGTAGACGGTGGTGCAACTGGGGGTCTTTGAATAGAGTTTGAATGAATTTTTGGGCGGAGACACTGAGTAAATCTACTTGAGATAGGGCAATTACATCAGTGGAACGGGGAGATTCGTCAAGAATTGCCATTTCCCCGAAAAAATCACCCTTTCCTAAAATTGCGAGTGTGGCAGCATTTTCCCCGTGCAAGCGTCGCACTTTAACCCAGCCGGATACTACAAAGTAAACTGCGTTGCCCCAAGCGTCTTCCATTAAGACAGCCCTGTTGGATGGGTATTCGTGTTCAACAGCAATTGACAGTAGCCCATCAAGCGTCTCTTTGTCAGCATTGTTAAACAGGGGGAAAAGCTCACTAAAAGCTTTAGTCTGCATGAAACTTCTTAAAAATTATGTTTCTTTAGTGGAGATTGGTTGAGTGTAGTATATCGGTAGTTTAAAACTTGATAGTATACACCCTAAAAACAATTGGTTTGTGCAGTTAATGCACCAAAAATCGTCCTTAACTCTATTTTGCCAGAAGCCTCCAAATTTACCCTTCTTGTTACTTTTATTAGTTATCAGCCATCAGTTATCAGTCCTTACTTCCATTCCTGGGAAGTGGGAGTTGAACAATTCAATTGTTTAGCTATTTTTAACGCCAATAAAAGTAATTCCTCAATATGTAGTTCTTTAAACTTATTATAAAAAACTTAACCTTGCTGCTAAAAACCTATTTAAGCATCGCTGCGTAAAGCTTGAGCCGCTAAATAAACTTTACTCCATTCGCCAATCACCTGATTAATTTTGAGTTTTAACTCACTTGCGATCGCTTCTATAGTTTTACCTGCTTGCAACTTCTCAATTAGTTGATGTTGCTCTGAAGTGAGATTTGCTAAGAATTGTTGCCATTGACTTGACGTTAGACCTAGATTATGTTCTTTTAAAGAAATTTGCAACCAACTAGCAACTAATTCTGGCTGACTTTTCAGCGCAAACACACGAATGGCATGATAACTGATTTTTTCCCGTAGGCGGTAAACTTGCTTAATCGGCAAATTTAAAGAAAGTGCGATCGCTTCTTGAGTTTGACCTTGCAGATATAGCCTTAGCCACTCTCCTGCTTCCTTACCCACATTTTCCACTAAATAAGCGGAAAATTCATCTTTAACAGCAGTTCTTAAAGTTTGTTGCTCTTCCCAAGCCAGATTTTCTTGATACTGAGCAACTGCTTGGTTATCTAGCAAGCTTAAAGGCGCGTCGTTCTCATCAGGGCTTACTTCATCAGAAACTAAGCGAACTAAATCTCCTTCTGGTACGTGGGTAATACCTCCGCGTTGCGATCGCCTTAAATAGTTAACAAAGCGATACACTAACAAAGGTTGATTGCGAATCGGTCGCAGACAATACTCTTCAACGCTAGTAAGAATTAAAGCATTACGCAAACGAGAATCAGTAGTACACTGGGAAATCCAACTAATTTGCTGTTGAATATAGCGATCGCTATGTAGTAATTCCTGAATCACCTCTTGCAAAACATCCACCACAGCACGTTGGCGATCGCGACTCAAAGCCACCCAAGTTTTAATTTTATTCCTTAAAACTGCCAAACTCCCCAAACGCTGCATCAGATTTCGATAAGCACGCTCTTGCCCTATTCCCAAATAGCGTTGTCGCAAAATTCGGTAACGATAATCTATAGCTTGCTCCGCAATGCTTAACTGCGGAGGCGTAAGCTGATCGAAACGCTCCAAATCTTCTCCAATTAACCAGCGAATAATACTCTCCCTAGTTACTTGGTTGTGTTCAGGACACTCTATAGCTATTCTTTCTTGCCACTTCTGGGTCAGTTGTGCTACCCAACTTGCCATGAGATTGCGCTCCTCAAAGCCCTTGTTTAAAGTTTGCATCACACACCTCATTACATCATTTAATATTGCTCTGTTGTAGCTGCTGCTGATCTGACTAGGTTTAACCACTAGATCTTTTGTGATTAAACTTATTGTGAACTAGCACCACAGAGCATTTATGCACTGAGACTGTTATTTAAACTAATAAGTGTCCAAATTTACTACCCAGGAGGCATTGGCATCGCTCCTCAAACTGTTAATTTTTGTACATTGCTATTACTGAGGCAATGCTTAAATTAGTATTTTTACTTTAATTAGGTAAAAATTCTCGCTCTGTGTTGGCAGCTTAAGGAAGTGAACAACTTCATAGCTATACATTCAATCGAGAAATTAACTGAATAAACACTGCTACAAATTGGTTTGTTGCTGCTAGTTAGGTGCTTCTAAAATGAGTAATTCGCCTCCCCCCGATCCACGTTCATCTCGGCTAGGATTTGATGAGTTGGTAGGTATTGTTGTTGCTTTTAGTGCGATCGGCACAATCTTAGCTTGGTCGCTGAGTCCCAAAAATCAGAACTTTAACTTAAATAGTCTGTCGCCTTCACCCACATCTGAAGATAAAAGACCAACTCCAAATCCACCCACAGCCTCCAGCAGTCCGACTCAAACACCAATTCCTCTGCCACTGCTGCTTCCAATCCCATCCCGTAGCCCTGAACCCACTACTGCTGCTATCCCTCTACCTGTTAACCCAACAGCCCCACCACAGAAACCCACCAAATCTGCACCAGCATCAACTGTACGAGAAAAGAAGTCACCCGTAGCGTCAGCAGTTAAGTTTTCCGATGTGCCAAAAGACTTTTGGGCGCATCGTTATATAGAAGCTTTAAGTGCTAGGGGTATTATTAAAGGCTTTCCTAATGGCACATTTCGACCTAACGCCACAATGACGAGAGCAGAATTTGCTTCTCAGTTGCAAAAAGCTTTTGAGAAAGAACCCAGTTTTAAAATACCCAACTACAAAGACGTAACCTCTACAACCAAAGCATTACCAGCAATTAACGAAACTGCCACAACTGGCTTCTTGCGTGGCTATCCAGGTCCAGTATTTCGACCAAAAGAACCAGTTCCTAGAGTGGAAGTTTTAGTTGCCCTTGCTAATGGTTTGAGTTTAAAAACCCCATCTGCACCAGAAAAAGTTGTACAGAAATATCAAGATGCCAAGCAAATTCCCGATTATGCAATTAAGCCAGTAGCAGCAGCAATACAAGGTGGTTTAGTAGGAACTAACCAAAATCAAAAATTATTAAAGCCTAACCAACGTGCTACCCGTGCTGAAATAGCTGCTTGGGTGTATCAAGCTTTGGAAAAAATCAAAACAGAAAAGCAGCCCGCAAAGCCTGCTGCTAAAAAATAGATTAAGTTGAGGGCGACTGATTTATATACAGACAAGCGATCGCACCATAGGTAAATCTCTTGCCATTAACGAGAAGCGATCGCCTTGATCAAAACTAACGTAGATCTCATGCCTAGTTGCTGCTACGATCCCACCAGCTTGATCTTGTGAGATCGCCCATACTGGTGTGTCAAACTGCCCAGGCAAACCACCAGTTAATTTTTCCCACTTTTCTCCACCATCATCACTACGATAAATAGCTGCATTCGCCCCACCTCTTGCCCAACCAGGCGGGGGTGTAGCAGAGGCAGCCGTATAAAGTCGATGAGGCAATTCTTTCAACATTAAAAATGGGATAGTATACCTACGATCCAGCCCATTCATCATATTCTGCCAATTTTTACCACCATCATCGCTGCGATAAAATCCTCCACCAGTAGTGGCATACAACTTTGTATTATCAGCAGCAGGGGTGACGGTATGCACATCCCAATACAGCCCACTATTTAAACTTTCCCACGTTTCGCCTCTATCAATACTACGATAGACACCTCCCTCTTCTACCCCAATATAAACACCGCCTACAATTTGGGGATCAGGCGCAATATAACGAACGTGAGGGATATGTGGTGGTGGTGGAAAAGTCCATTTTTCATAACCTGGAATCTTTTTTATAGACTCACAAGCAGTCCAACTTTCCCCCCCATCTTCACTGCGATACAACATTGCTGGAGATACACCGATATACAGCAAGTTGGCATCGCGGGGATCAGCCGCAAATGACCACACTTCCTCAGTCACAGGCTGAGGATTCACCAATTGCCAATTGCCTTGGTTTGTCCGCACCCAAAGAGCATTTTCCGAAGTGAGGGCAAATACTTTGCTTTCAGCAGTTGCTAAAAAGGATGCCGTAGAAATTCCTACTTCCTGCTGTAAACCAGGCTGATTATTATCTAGCCTAAAAACACCGTTGTTAGTACCTACCAAGATGTTAGCCATGATTGATACCTTGTAATTTTCGAGTACTTTCTACAAGACTTTGAGCAAACTGATCGAACCTTTCTGAAAGCTTTTCATCTAGCAACTTACCATCAGCACCAAAAGCTTTCCAAGCTTGCCCAATAGCAATTTGCTCAGGTATTACCCAAGCGTGTACCCAACGCATAATAATTCTGAGGTCGTTGAGAGCATTATTATTAGATTGACCCCCCAACACACTCATCAACCCTGTAACTTTGTTGCTTAAATGTTCAAAACTCATCAAATCTAGGGCATTTTTGAGTACGCCACTGACACTACCGTGATACTCTGGCGTAGCCAAAATTAAACCGTGTGCATTCTTAACTGCTTCACGCAACCGCTCAAGATCAGGGTAGTCAGGATAGTCAGACTCCCCATTACAGAACGGTAAATTCATTGTTCGTAAATCAAAAATTTCTACTTCAGCACCTAGTGCTTCTAGCCGTTGAGCAGTTAAGGTCAACGCTTGCTGGCTATACGATTCTGGTCGTAAACTCCCGCCAATACCAACGATTTTTACCATAAATTTGGCTCCAGTAATCAGGTTTATTAAAATCTTAAATACTAACGATTTAAAAAGTCATACTCGTTATGACTACATATAACTTAACTAATTAAACCACTCTGTGTCAAGTTGTAACTGTATTTACCGAAGTGGTGAATGTATAAATTAGCCAGTTTGAGAGATTTCAGACCGAGTCGCGATCGCCAGGAATCAAATCTCTCATTGTCATAATTAAAAAAGCGTTATGGAAACCCGTAGCAATAATGCTAAATAGGGCAGCATAACGTTAATGTCCATTTCTGGAGGCGTGCATTGCGCCAATTGAGCTTGTGATTGAGGTAGAAGTACATTCTTCCCTGCGTGCCTTGCTGCGATTTGCCAAGAGCAACACTGAGAAGCTACCACCTGGGCTGGTTACTGACTGGCCTCATCATTTAACAATGGCGCGACTGGTAGCACGGGCGCTACGACTAGGGCGTTCTGCACTAATTCAAACAGGGGTTCCAACTGGTAATGCTTACGGGCGCTACCGCTTGAGTTATTTAGCACCCGC
>JBARVL010000551.1:0-9548 GCA_049646245.1 Crinalium sp.
ATGATTTTTTCTGTGAGCGTAATGCCATTAAACAGTCCTACTGCCCAGCCTAAACCAATGATTTTGGATAATCTGCCCAGCCCGCCAATTTCATCTAACGTCATGCCACGTCGGGCTAAAGTGCAAATTGACCTGATTCTACTGGCAATAGAAGCCTTGGAACTGGGGGGTTCTGAAGTTATGTTGGCAATGGTACAGGATCTGCAACTTCAGGAGATCATCAAAAACAGAGTAGTATTGTGGCGTTTGCGTAGTACTAACCCTTTACGAAAAGCTCATAGTAGACGTAACTTAACTTTAGATGAAGCTAAAGCTTTAGTGGTAGTTGCTTGCTATATAGCCAGACGTTTAACTGTAGTACTCCGGCAGTTTTTACTGGAATACCAACAACTTAATGAAAAACAGCTACCTGTAGAAAACAATTTTCGCTTGTCTGAGTATTTAGAAAGGTTTAGGGCTCATTTCCGTAGTCGGATGAATCCACGACGCACAACTGTATCAGATTACAGGTCGGATGAGAAATTAAATGCTTTGGCAATGTCACTGTTGAGTCAACTGCTATTTTGTACCGGAACTTCTGGAATGCAACGCTTTTGGATCAGTTTGTTTGATGGAGAGGTGGAATGACGATTAAACGTCAGTATAGTCTGCCCAACTGTACGCTAATTTTGGAAGGGCTGAGTGATGGCACATCTACGACGGGTCAGCCAGACCCCCGCCCCATCATGTCAATTGTGGTCAATGCTGAGTGCCATTTGGTTGGTCAGCGACAACCACTAACTGGCGGGAGAGACTTTCTGGAAAGTCTGGTTTCAGGGGTGAGCAATTATGCTCAAGAATTTTTAAGTACAGTCCCGCATCCAGTAGCTTCGGATAGCCAGCCAGCTTTATTGCATTTGCAGCCGTTTCCAGGTAAAAATCGGCACCGTTTAACAATACAACCAAGTTTAGTCAACAGTGTAGGAGCCGGATCTAGTACAGGGCAGACGGCTGTAGCATCTCAACCAATACATTTTGATTTAACAACAGTACAGTTATTTGATTTAGTGGAGGCGGTGGATCAATTCCTGGCTGACTCCCGTACCCTACCAGATTTAGCATTAAAGCTAAAACCAGTATCTAAGCGTGATTTAACTACTCGTGAGCCAGTTGCCAAACGAGCAGCACCAGCAGCACTGGGGGTAACAAGTTTGGCAGTGACGGCTCTAGCTTTTTCTTTGATTCCTATTCCCAAGGTTGAGCCTCCCAAAGATACCGCACCAGATGCTAAGGCACAGGCAACTGCCAGCCCAAGTGCAACTCCTAGTACAACTCCAACTCCTAGCCCAAGTGCAACTCCCACGTCTACTGCTGACTTGGAAGCGTTGCTTGCTTCAGTTCCAGAAATTACTAATCCTAGTCAGCTATATTTTTTACAACGGAAACTTTACAACCAAATTGATCTGCAATGGGAAAAGCGCCGTGAACTTAATAGAAATCTGATCTATCGTTTAGGGGTAGGCAAAGATGGGGCAATTGTAGCTTACAAACCAGTTAATTCAGCAGCAGGCGATCGCTTAGACCAAACACCACTACCAAAGTTAATCTACACTCCCACTGATAACTCTAGTGCAACTACAGAACGTATCGCTTTATTCAAGGTGGTATTTACCAATAAAGGGGAACTACAAGTTAGCCCTTGGCGAGGATATACCAGCAAACCTAGCTTAGGGACACAAATAACTGATCGCGACCAACTAAAAAGTTTACAGCAACAGCTAGACGACCAAATTAGACCCAAATGGCAAGGAACATCTAGTGCCACACGGAATTTGGTATACCGAGTTGCTGTCAATAAAGATGGTGTGTTCTCAGACTACGAACCCCAAAATCAATCCGCCTTTGATTACCTCAGAAAAACTCCTATTCCTGAATTATTTCAAAATAGCAACTCTAAAGTAGATGTTGAGGAACCTCTAGCCCACTTTAAGGTGGTTTTAAAACCTAGTGGGGTTACGGAAATTAGCCGTTGGTAACTAGGTTAAAATAATTAAATATAACAGGGCTTAGGGAAAAAATTACGCGGGCAAGATGCCCGCACTACATTCATTATTACTGCACCACTTTACGCATATAGTTTCCCCACAACTGAGCGGCTTGGGCGCTGCTACCATTGGTGGGGGAATTATTGTCGTTTCCCAACCAAATACCTGTAACTAGCTGATTTTTGGGGACAAAACCAATAAACCACAAATCAACGTTGCGATCGGTCGTGCCTGTTTTACCCGCCTCCCCTAAGCCTAAACTAGCACTGCGACCTGTGCCGCGCTGCACAACTCCTCTGAGCAATGTGGTTACTGTATCTGCGACAGAACGTCGTAGCACCTGCTGACTAGCTTGGCTATCTTGGGTAGCATCATAGATTAAGCGACAAGTTTTAGGTTGAGTGCGATCGCTACAGTCACTACTATCATAAATTCGCTTAATCGCGCGGGGTGGGTTCCAAACGCCTTTATTAGCGATCGCACCAAAAGCACCAGTCATTTCTAGCACGTTGGTTTCACTTTGACCAATAACTAAACCAGGAATAGGATTAAGTGGAGACTTCACCCCTAGTCGTTGCGCCGTCTGCACCACCTTTTCTAGCCCTACATCCTGGGCTATCCGCAAAGCAATGACGTTTTCCGAAAGCGCCATTCCTGTAAACATATCCGCACTACCACTAGCACCATGTTCACAGCCACGATATCTAAAACCTCCCCAGTTTAACGGCGCACAGGAATAAATCTTTCCTGGTGATATTCCTCGCTCAATAGCAGCCGTGTAACTAAATAACTTAAAAGTCGATCCTGGCTGTCTTTGCGCTCCTGTAACCCGATTAAACTGGCTTTGTTGGTAGTTAGTCCCCCCTACCATCGCCCGAATTAAACCAGTGCTAGAGTCTAAAGTAACCAACGCTCCTTGAGAAAATCTATTAGCACTGCCAACAGTACTGACGTGGTTGCGGAGACTCGTTTCTGCGGAGGATTGCATCTGCAAATCCACGCCTGTTTCAATCAAGAAATTTCCTTCCCTAGCTACTTCATCTCCCAAGATTTGTCGTAGTTCCTCAAACACATACCCATATAAATAGGGTGCTTTAGTGTTTGTGTTTGGTTCACAAGCTTTGGTGTTAACTTCAATCCGCGATCGCCTTGCCTCTCTTGCCTCATCCTGACTAATTGCGCCCACAGATACCATCCTACCCAGCACCAAATTACGCCGTTTCAGGGCGGTTTCATAACTTTGGCAAGGATTGAAAGCATTAGGCGCTGGCAAAATCCCTACTAATGTCGCTGCTTCCGAAAGACTGAGATCGCGAGCCGATTTGCCAAAATAATGTCGTGAGGCATCTTCAAACCCAGATGTATCTGAACCCAAAAACACACGATTTAAGTAAGTTAGCAAAATTCTGTCTTTGCTATAAAAAGCTTCCAACTTTAGAGAAACTACCGCTTCCCGCAATTTCCGACCAATAGAATCTTGAGTTCCAACATACTTACGAAATAAACTACGCGCCACCTGCTGTGTGATCGAACTACCGCCTTGACGCACTTCACCTTTTTTGGTGTTAATTAGTACTGCTCTTAAAGTTCCAATCGGATCAACACCCAAATGCCAATAGTAGCGAGCATCTTCTGATGCCATTACCGCTTTTGGGAGGTAAGGCGAAAAATCTGATAATCGCTGCATATCAATATGAGCTTCACTACGGGGCGGACGTAGTGGTGTTTCTAGGTCGTTAGAGTAAATAACTACTGGACCTGTAGCATCTGGTAAAGGTCGCACCGCAACTTTAGAGGACTCAATCCCAATCACTAATGCCAACAACCCTGTTACTCCGCCTAGTCCATAAAGACTGTAGCGAATAGCTTGGATATACCAAGGAGGCGGATAGTGGTACTGAACTCGAACAGCTTGAGCTAATTCTGGTGGCCCCAGATTAAGCACATCTCCATGTCGCAGAGGTAAAGAAGTAATTCTACGTCTACCCAGGTAAATTCCATTTGTAGAATTTTCATCTTTGAGAACAAAGGATTTCCCTCCCTGTCCTTCTCTGGTTAAAGACAAATGTACTTGGCTGACAACTGGGTTACGCACCACAATATCGCAGGATTTAGAACTGCGCCCCAGAATGTAGCGATCGCCCAACAGAGGATATACTTCAGATGACGGCGCATCAGCTTCCTGTACCCATAATTCCGGCACTTTAGCATTAGGTTTAAGTGCCAGTTGGGAAAAATTAATCTTTGCTTGAATAGTCTGTACTGCCTGAGTCACTTGACCCAGAAGAGTTTGAGGCGGACGTTGTTGCTGATGAGGAGGTGTCATGCGCTATTCACGCAAAGGTACTGTAGAAATAAAAACAATAGATTGTCGGAAAATTCCAGAATCTTCAACCATTGTGGCGTACTAAAGTCAATAAGTGCTACATACTTGCAATTTTTTTGTTTTCAGGATTGAAATTAACCCCAGATAAAATCCCAAATTTATCCACTTATGTAATTTTAATCTCATAAGTTTTTACGAAAAAACCAGTGCGTAAAAATTTCTAATCACTCTCCCTCCTCTCTCCTCCCCCCTCTCTCTTTTCAACACAGGTCTATTTATGATTTCGTTGATTAGATGTCGGTTTATTCTGAAAGCTGGCAATCAACAAGCAGATAATTCCTACGTTAATAAATACGTCTGCTAAATTAAATATCGGAAATTGAATCATGCGAAAATCTAAAAAATCGACGACTTTACCCGATACAAAGCGATCGATACCATTACCTAACGCCCCTCCCAAAATTGAGCCATAGCCGATTTGCTCCCAAATATTAAATCTTGGACCAAATAACGCAAATGCCATTAAGCCTAAACTAACTGCTAAAGATAGCCATCGCAACCAACCTCCACCCTGACTAAATAAGCTAAATGCTGCACCTGTATTAGTCACATAAGTAAAGTGAAATACTCCAGGCAACAAATTCAATGTTTCGCCAATTTTGAAATTTTGTACTACCCAACTTTTAGTCAACCAGTCTAACACTAGACTAATCAACGCAGCCATCCAAAAAAATTTATTTTTAAATTTCATATTAACCACTCAAAGCTAATAGCATAAGAAATCAGCTAATAGCTTTTTTTAGTAAAACATCACTTGGCGTAGGGTAAAAGCAATTACTGTTACAGCGCAGACAACTACAAACTGTCCCGGCAAGGGATAAAAAGAGTAATTAATTATAGCTTGAAAAAGGGAGAAGGCATAATTTATTTTCCAGCCAAACAACTGAGACACAATTAGATAGCTTAAGCCAGCGAGATGAATACTCAACAAGCCAAAAAAACAACTCAAGGCGAGAAATTCCAACTTTGCTTGTCTGCGAAAAGCGAGATAGCCACAAACCCAAGCGCCAGGAATAAAACCTAGTAAATAGCCAAAGGTGGGTTGTTTGAGATATTCCCAACCACCGCCTCGATCAAAAACTTGAAACCCCATTAAACCGATAACTAAATAAGCAATTTGGGATAGCGCACCAGCATTTTTGCCCCCCAAACAGCCTACAAGTAATACTGCACCAATTTGGTAGGTAACACCTACAGAGTGAGGATGAACTCCTTGTTGACCCCAACTCCAAGGAAAATTGATGATATGGGCTTCCAGAAAGTTACCACCAATGGTGAGCAGCAAGCCAATAATTGCCCACAAAATTTCATTGGGAACAGACACATTACTAATTTTTAGTAGTTTACGGCGAGAACTTCGGGGCAAGGTGCGATCGCTTTTCAGTAATAAAAGCTGGGCTAATTCCGTATTGTAGTTAAAGTTGCATTAAACCAATATTGGAGTTAATACAAATAACTACAAAGGCGTATAAATACGCTAATTTATTAGATTTACCTGTCTGACTATCTAGCTGTTGTTGGCTTGGGATATTCACCAGGAATAGGTGCTTCTCCACCAGTTAGACCAAGGGATTCTAACATAGCACGATCTTGTTCTGGAGGTTGTCCTAGAGTGGTGAGGTAGTGTCCAATGAGCATGGCGTTGATGCCTGCTTTTAGTCCTAAAGATTGGAGTTCACCCATGACGGCTTCCCGTCCCCCAGCATAGCGAATAATTTGGGTTGGCAAAAGCAAGCGGAAAATAGCGATCGCTTTTAGTGCTTCAAAAGGATCTATTTTGTCCACTTCTTCTAATGGTGTCCCGCTTCTGGGGTTAAGTAAGTTGAGTGGTACAGATTCTACTTCTAATTCTCGCAGTGCCAAAGCTAAATCTACGCGGTCTTCCCAGCTTTCGCCCATGCCAAGAATGCCACCAGTACAAGCTTGAATTCCGGCTGATTTTAGGTGCTTAATAGTTTCAACGCGATCGCGCCAACTATGAGTTGTAACTATTTCTGGGAAAAAGTTTTCTGATGCCTCTAAATTATGGTTATATCGACTCACACCAGCATCTTTTAAAGCCTGTGCTTGTTCTGGTGTTACTTCTCCCAAAGCGCAACAAGGTTTAATATTAGTTTCTGTGGTAATCAGCCGCACAGTTTCTAGGATGCGTTCAAATTCCCCTGATTTCGGGCTGGAATATTTAGGGCCACGTCCTTGACTTACTAAGCAAAATCGAGTTGCGCCAGCTAATTCGGCTGATTTGGCTTGAGTCAGAATTTCTTCAGTAGACTTAAGACCATAAATCGGCGAATCTTCCGCCGGATGGTGTGCTGACTGGGCGCAGAAGCCACAGTTTTCTGAGCAGTTGCCAGATTTGACATTTATAATGCTGCACAGGTCTACTGTATTGCCACAACAGCCTTGGCGTACCAAATCGGCAGCTTGGCACAGCAGCAAAATATTGTCAGTACCTTCAATTTTTGTGAGTGCGATCGCTTCTTCTCTATCCAGGCGCTTCCCAGCAATAATCTGTTCAGCAAGATTTAACAGCCACACTTGTACTGACTTTTCAGACTCACCCAGGATCTCAGAGGTGGTTGGATTTACTGAAGTTGATAATGGCGCTTGAACCACGCTTCGTCCTCTAATTGCAGTTCGCGATTTCTAATCACAGTCTCCCACGAATACGCTGCAATTAAATAGTAAAGATTTAAAATAACTAACTTTTGTTAACCTTTTCTTTACGATTAACCTGTATGTTCATATAGGCTCTTCCGTCAAAATACTTTAACTTGATAGCAATGATTTTCCGTATTAATCTGCTCAATCCATCTCGTCTAGCTACCTCAATTTCTTTGGTAGCACTGACAGTCGGTTTGGCTGCTTGTGGTGGACAGGGCGGTTCGGACAATACTGCCACTAACAATACTACTCCAGGCAAACTAGACTTAGCTCAAAATGTCTCCTTAACTGGTGCAGGTGCTTCTTTTCCGTCTCCCTTGTATCAGCGTTGGTTTGCAGATTTTAATAAAAAATATCCCAAAGCTCAAATCAATTATCAGTCAGTGGGTAGCGGCGCTGGCGTAGAACAATTTACTGCTGGGACTGTAGACTTTGGAGCCAGCGATGTCGCGATGAAGGATGAAGAAATCCAGAAAATTAAACAGGGAGCTTTATTGCTGCCCATGACTGCTGGTAGCATTGTGTTAGCCTACAATCTCCCTAGTCTTGAAAGTGGATTGAAGTTACCCAGAGCAGTTTATACTGATATTTTGCTAGGCAAAATCAAAAATTGGAACGATCCGAAAATTACTGCTGCTAACCCTGGTGTGAACCTACCTAATTTACCCATAACTGTTGTGCATCGTTCTGATGGTAGTGGCACTACAGGAGTGTTTACCCAACATCTCAGCGCCATTAGTCCTGAGTGGAAAAGCAAGGTAGGAGACGGCAAAACTGTGGACTGGCCTGTTGGCGTTGGTGCTAAAGGTAATGAAGGTGTTACCGCGCAAATCGTACAAACTCAAGGATCACTTGGTTACATTGAGTACGGTTATGCCCAGCAAAATAATGTGAAATTTGCTTCCTTGGAAAATAAAGCAGGTAGCTATGTTCTCCCCAGCGAAGAGTCGGCATCTAAAACATTAGCCGCAGTAAAATTGCCAGCAAATCTGCGAGCATTTATTACAGACCCCGAAGGTCAAGACTCTTATCCAGTTGTTACCTACACCTGGTTACTTGCTTATAAGCAATATACCGACGCAGCTAAAGCAAAAGCTTTAGAAGCTATGATTGAATACGGCTTAACTGAAGGACAAAAGAATGCTTCAGAACTAGGTTATGTACCTTTGCCCCAAAACGTAGTTACTCAAGTAGCTGCTGCTGCCGATCAAATTAGCCCAGAATATAAGATTGAGGTAGGCGGTACTACTGCCACTAAATAGCAAAACCGGAAACGTTCAAATTAACTCCAGCTTGTTTTTAAATGACAGCAAGTAGTGCTAAGAACGTACTTAGGTTCGCTCCCACATTGTCCAAAAGTATGTTCTTAATTTTATGACTACAGAAGCTAATGATGCTAAACCAGCAATTCAACCTCCATCAAAGTTGGCACAATCACTTGATCGAGGTTTTATCTGGGTAACTCGGCTTTTTGCACTAGGAGTCGCTGCTATCTTGCTGTGGATAGCAGTGCAGGTTGCTAGTGCAGCTTTACCTGCAATTCGTGAGTTTGGTTTCAGTTTTCTATCTTCTAGCACTTGGAATCCCGTAAATGAGGAGTACGGGGTGCTTGCTCCAGTTTATGGAACTTTGGTGAGTGCCTTTATAGCTTTGCTTTTAGCTGTACCAATTGGAGTTGGCACTGCTGTATTACTTAGTGAGAATTTTTTGCCGCCAAATGTGCGCTTAGTGCTGGTATTTTTGGTAGAGCTACTAGCAGCTATTCCCAGTGTTGTCTATGGTTTATGGGGAATTTTTGTGTTGATTCCCTTATTAAACCAAGTAGGGGGATGGCTGCATAGTAATTTTGGCTGGCTACCTATTTTTAGTACGCCTCCAACAGGACCAAGTATGTTGCCTGCTGGGTTGATTCTGACTATTATGATTTTGCCAATTATCACGGCGATATCCCGCGATGCTTTAATTTCCGTTCCTCCTGAGCTTAGACAAGCTGCTATTGGATTGGGGGCAACTCGTTGGGAAACAATATTTCAAGTAATTATACCTGCTGCTTTTTCTGGCATTGTTAGTGCTGTGATGTTGGCGCTGGGGCGGGCGATGGGTGAAACGATGGCTGTAACGATGGTTATTGGAAATTCCAACAAGATTAGCCCTTCGCTACTAGCACCCGCTAACACAATTTCTTCGCTGCTGGCTAATCAATTTGCTGAAGCTAGTGGTATACAAGTAGCTGCACTAATGTATGCTGCTTTAATTTTGTTTATTTTGACGCTGTTAGTTAATATCCTGGCTGAGTTAATTGTGGTTCGGATGAGGCGGCTTTAAGCTGTTGGGGGAGAGGAGGGAGTAGAGGGGCAGAGGGGCAGAGGGGCAGAGGAGTGAGGAGTGAGGAGTGAGGAGTGAGGAGTGAGGAGTGAGGAGTGAGGAGTGAGGAGTGAGGAGTGAGGAGTGAGGAGTGAGGAGTGAGGAGTGAG
>JBARVL010000552.1:0-4458 GCA_049646245.1 Crinalium sp.
CTGGCAATTTTTAGTAATAATTTGCCATCTTACTCTATATTGCCACAAGGCAAGCCTTGTCGACAACTTCATAGAAGATCCAGATTTTGTGGCGATCGCACCAAATTTTGATGCGTTTGCCCTGACCGGGCATTGTCCGCACATGAGCCATCCCCAAGAAACCATTCATTTAATTAAACAATATTTGGCAACCGTCTATGCAACCTGCATATTCTAAATTAGAGGATGTTGCTCACTTGGATGAGGCACTAAACACTGCGCCCTGTGGCTTTCTCACATTTACAGACAATGGTCAAATTTTGGCAGTCAATGCTACGCTGCTGCAATTACTAGGATATGAACTCGACGAGCTGCGAGGGCAGCACATTAACCTGATTTTGCCATTGTCCAGTCGCATCTTCTATCAAAGCCATTTCTTTCCTTTACTCAAGCTACATGGCCATGTAGAAGAAATTTACATTTCGCTCAGATCTAAACAGGGGGATTCTCTACCCGTACTGCTGAATGCCGTGTCCCAGGAACGTTCGGGCGTTTTCATTAATGACTGTATTTTTGTTCTCCTGCATCAGCGGATTCAGTATGAAGATGAGCTTATTGTTGCGAAGAAAAATGCCGAAGCCGCCATGAGGGCCCAAAATCAAGCTAATGCCGCGTTGCAGCAAGCTCAGATCGCATTAGAGTCCAAGCAGGCAGAACTATTAGATACAGTTGCTAAACTAGAACAAGAAATTACTCGTCGCCAACAAGTAGAAGCATCCTTGCGATCAAGTTCTGCTCGCTTCCGCCGCATCTTTGATTCTAATATGATTGGTATATGCTTTTGGAATATTGATGGAGAAGTAGAAGAAGTAAATGATGCTTTTCTTAACATAATAGGCTATTCAAGAAATGAGTTTTTTAGTAAAAACGTATCTTGGGTAGAATTAACGCCACCAGAGTATTCATTTTCTGATCAACAAGCACTTGATGAAATAGCTCTTAAGGGAATTAACAGTCCCTATGAAAAGGAATATATTCGTGCTGATGGCAGTCGAGTTCCTATTCTAATTGGTGGAAGTCTATTAGAAGGATATACCGATAGATGTGTCAGCTTTATACTGGACATTACTCAACGTATTGAGGACGAACGCAAGTTACAGCAGTGGGCGGATATCTTTCAACACACTTCCCAAGGATTAGTAATTACTACCCCAGACAATGAACCTTTGGAATTGATTAATCCTGCTTTCGCTCTTATACATGGATATACAGTCGAAGAACTTATAGGTCGTTCTTTTACTAGCCTACTAGCACCAAAATGTCTACCAGACGTTTTAGAACACATCTATCAATCACTTGGTCAAAACTACTATTCTTTTGAAACTCAACACATTCGCAAAGATGGGACGATTTTTCCGGTTTTTGTAGAGATTAATAATGTTACAGAGCCATCGGGAGAAATTTCCTATATTATTGTCAACATTCAAGACATCACCGAGCGTAAGCAAGCCGAAAAAGAAATTCTTAATTCCTTACAAAAAGCCAAAGAACTCAATGAACTTAAATCGCATTTTATTACACTAATATCTCATGAGTTCCGAACTCCTTTGACAGTAATTTTATCTTCTACCGAGCTATTACAACATTACTCACATAAACTATCCGACTCTAGGAAACAAAAATCATTCCAGCAAATTGAGACGGCTATCAAACGCCTGACACAACTTTTAGAGGATGTACTGGTCATTAATCAAGCTGAAGCTGAAAATTTAGAGCTTACCCCTGCTCCTATCAATTTAGAAAACTTTTGCCATCATTTAATCGCGGAAATGCAATTAAATGATGGCAACAAACATCAAATACTATTTACTCATACAGGAGAATGTTCCGATGCAGTAATGGATGAAAAAGTGCTCAGTCATATTTTGACAAACTTGTTGAGTAATGCCCTGAAATATTCTCCTGATAGCAAGGATATTGAATTTGAGCTTAGTTGTCAGAATCAACAGGCAACCTTCAAAATTAAAGATTATGGAATTGGCATTCCTAGTCAATCTTTCTCCAAACTTTTTGAAGCATTTCACAGAGCTTATAATATCGGTAATATACCAGGGGTAGGAGTAGGCTTATTTATCGCTAAGAAAATGGTTGATTTACATCAAGGTAGCATTAACTGTATTAGTAAAGTTGGCATAGGCACTACCTTTACAGTTACAATTCCCTGGAACTGTCAAGAGAATAAGTAACTGCGCTCGCTTCAAAACCTTGAAAGAAAATGTCTAAATTGAGGCTAGTGGTTAACCAATCTCAAAATATATCTAGTAAGCGAGGAAATAGAGTAAAGAATCTAGATTTGTTATACAATAGGGCTTTCATTCCACATAAATAACTGATTTAGCGAACTCGCAAGGGTAGTAGAGAGTGTGCTACCAAACACTGAAAAGCGATGTGCTTCTTCGTTTACCTTGTATTTGTGTCTAGTTTTGGCAGTTTGATGGAATTTCTACTGTAAAGGTAGTTCCCACCCCAACTTTACTCTGTAAAGAGATACTACCACCTTGTAAGTCCACACAATTTTTGACAACAGCAAGCCCGATACCTGTACCTGTAATATTACCCACATTGCTCCCCCTCTGGGAATAATCAAACAACAACGCTTGCTCAGAGTCAGGAATACCAATGCCTTCATCTTGAATACGGAAAACAGCAACGTTATTTTCATTACTGATTTCCAAAAATATTTTGCCACCATTAGGCGAATACTTAATGGCATTCTCTAGTAAATTAGTAATTATGTAACTTAACAGTTTTTCATCTAGGCACGTATCAGAAAAATCACCTGTTACTTGAAAATCAATTGAATGATTTTGACTAGCAAAACTTTCCAGTTCCCCTATAACATTTTTACACAGCTTAGGAATATCAACATTTTGAGAGTTAACAGCTAAGTTAATTCCCATATCTTTTATAACTGTTGTAGCATCTTCTAATAAAGTGACAATTTTTTTGACCGCAACTTGAATCTTTTGAACCAAACGAACAGTTTTTTCACGACTAAAGTTATGACCATAATGTTCAATCAGTTCAGCCGCGCTTAAAATGCTACTTAAAGGAACACGAACATCATGAGATGTCATGGAAAAAAAGCGTGATTTAAGTTCATTTAATTCTTGTTCTCTTTCCAAGTTGGTTTGAACGATTTCTAAATGTTCAGCTTGATTGAGAGCAATACTTACTTGAGATGCCAATTGCTGTAAAAGTTCTATTTCATCATTTAGCCAATTCCTGGTAGAGGTACAACTGTGAGCGATTAGTAAACCCCAAAAAGAATCTTTCTCTAGAATTGGTACTACTAAACTAGCTTTTACTTGAAACGGTTCGATTAGGTTGACATAACAAGGATCTAAATCCGCCGAATGGATATTATTAATAGCACGAATTCGTCCTTTTTTATATAAATTTAAATAGTTCTCTCTAAAACAAGGGTCATCTATATCCACATCTAAAAGGCTTGGGATACCAGGAACTACAGCAGAAGCAACCACTTTACCGTTTCCACCAGGAAAAACACGATAGAACAACACTCGATCGCAATTTAAATATTGCCGTACTTCACTAACTGTAGTATTGAAAATCTCTTCTAGTCCCAAAAACTGGCGAACTCGCTCAGTTAACCTCCAGATTAGTTGCTCCTTTTGGTATTGTTGTTGTTGTAATTCTGTTCGGCTTTGATTAATAGATAGCCAACGGCTGATACGTAAAAGTACTACTGCTCGATTAATAGGTTTATTAATGCAGTCGTTAGCCCCAAAGAAAGACGCTTGCTCTACAGATTGTTCATCCTCCAAATCCGTGAGCATCAAAATGGGTGTTTGGGAGATATTGTCAAGCTGACGGAGTTCTTTTAAACAGGTAAAACTATTTAGATCTGGGAGCGTGCTATCTAATAAAATAATATCTGGCAAGGTTCTAGCACTAATAGTTAAGCCTTCTTTTCCATTGCTGGCTTCAATAACAAGATACTCTTCAAAAAGCAGTGAGCGAAGTTGAGAGCGAAGTACATTGTCATTACTAATTATTAAGACTTTCTGGCTATTGTTATTCATATAGTAATTTTAGCTGTATTAGTAATTGGCTTGTGCAACTGTTATAATCTTCAGCCTATAAAAACTAGGGGTAAAGCCGAGTTTGTCCGTTATTATTACTCTAATTCGCTACAATTAGCGCGAGTTCCTGCACTAGCTTCTCTGGATCAACTGGCTTGGAAATATGCTGTTGAAATCCGGCTAACATTGCCTGCCTTTCGTTAAATTCCCCAGCATAAGCACTCAGAGCGATCGCGGGAATTTCTCCTCCTCGCTCTTTTGGTAAAGCTCTCACCTGTTGCATTAACTGATAGCCATCCAGATCAGGCATCCCAATGTCACTCAGTAGTAGATCTGGTTGAAAATCGGTAAAATTTGTCAATGCTTCAAAGGC
>JBARVL010000553.1:0-1949 GCA_049646245.1 Crinalium sp.
AAGGTATACATTGACCGCACGAACATTCCGTTACCTGGCGGACAGTTTGTTTCTCCCCTTACAGGAAAGACTAATGCCCAAATTCGTGTTGTTCTCAATGCCGATGGTAAGGTAGAGACGCTTTTAGAGTAGAACTATGTGTATTATGCCCCTCCCCCACCCTCCCCGAAGCTGCGGGGAGGAGGAAATAGCAGCGCGGGTGGGGTAATTTTCTACTTTACTAACTTAAAATCTGGAGTAGTTGACATCCATCCCTGCCGTGAACGGTCGGGGATTCCAATCTACCCAAACAGACTTAACTGAATGAATTCTTGATGGGGTCAAAATCGGAACTCGTCTGTTTCTATGTTGTAGTTAATTGGTAGTACAAGGTCAAGATTCGCATCGGGGCTAGGTATAACGTGGTAAGAAAGCAACAAATCTTCTTGGGTCTTGACATTTTTAACGGCATCAACTCCGGCTGCTACTGAAATTTGTACTTCAGAAACAACTCCTCGAACAATCATGGTATAGCGGGCGCTACTGACTTTTTCATAACCGACCAAGGTGACGCGGGCGGCTTTTACCATTGCATCCGCAACTGCTAGTGCAGGGGGAAGACCTTTAACTTCAACCATACCGACCGCTGCTGGCATTATTATTCTCCTAATTAATCAAACAAACGGGTGCAATTTATTGTATGCAGGTTAACTCACTGTTTGGACTGGAATTATCCTGAGTTTAAGTTTCTATAGCAATTAGAGGCACTTTAGGTGTAATTGCCAGAAAAATGTCTTTGGTTAGACTAGCCAACCTGTTTCGTCTCTATCGTGCCGTTGTTTACGAGCTTGAGCAGATTTTTGTAATTCTTTTTCAGCTTGTAGATTACACCACAATCGTAAACCTTCTGCGATCGCTATTGTGCGATCGCTTGTCCATTGGTCTACTTCCTCTAAAAGTTCGCTATCTATAGAAACATTAATCTGTTGTTGAGCGGGAGATGTAGACATGGGTAAGATCAAATCGGTTAATTTCCCCCAATTATGGAAGATAGAAGGAGCTTTGTATTATTTGTGTAATTACAGCAAGGGCTGAACTGCACTAATATAACTATGACACTGCGTTGATACCTAATACTTAAATTTTTTCAACATAATTGAAAAAATCGCTTAACACATTAATAACGCTTTCTAATCAATCCCATATATAGCAATTAGCAGTCCGTCACTATTTGGAACACAGCACCGTTATCTTGTAAATATTGCCGTTGTTTATCATTTAGCCCAATACCTGTTCCAAATTGACAATGCTTTACTAAAGCCCCATACCAAATTGTCTCATTTAAAGTCGCACCTCTAAAATCTGCATTTGTGAGATCAGCTTTAGTAAAATTCGCAAATATTAGGTCTGCCTTTACTAAACTGCTTCCCCTTAAATTTGCTTCTGATAAATCACCTCTAATAAAATTTGCTGTATCCAAAACTAAGTTAGATAAATCAGCACCTTTAAGGTTAGGAAATTTCACTCTGCTAGGTTCTCTAAAGAAGCGCATTACACAATTTATATTTGCCTCGTTCAAAGGCATTTGTGTTAAAAAATCTGCATAACGTGCTAAACCAATTTCTTTTAGTAGTAATAACCTCTGTTGAGGAGTTTGTTCTAGAAAATGAATGCAGTTGTAATAGAGTTCTTCACTTAAGGAGTTTAACATTCTGACTAGAGCAATTTTATTTGAGTTGTGACAGATATAATATTAGCCTTGATAGTGCGAGCATCTTGCTCGCTATGGGTTGCAGATGCGCGGGCAAGATGCTCGCACTCCTAAAATCACCACAACCTATTTAAGCTAACGCGCAAATAAGCTTGTACATTTGGAATTTAGGGAAAAGTTATCAAACTCTATTCCCCTCTCTCCTCCCTCCTCCCTCCTCTCCCCCTCAAACATACAATGCACGAAGCACAACAGCTTA
>JBARVL010000554.1:0-1906 GCA_049646245.1 Crinalium sp.
CTTGCAAAGCATTCATATTTCCGGGTTTAGCCGCTAAAATTGTGCGATAAGTTTGGGCTGCTACCTCGCGATCGCCTAAATGTTGCTTCGCTTGAGCCAGCAACACCATATAATCACTCTGCTCAGGGTTTAAAAAAGCTAACTTTTCCAGAGGTTCGACGCTACCTTTGATATCACCTAGTTGTAGCCGCGCTTCCAGCAACCCCCGTAGAGCCGTAGGATTATCTGGTTCTCTTGTTAAAACCAGTTCATAACCTTTAGCTTGAGATTGCAGTTCTGTAAGCTGAGAAGAAGAAGTATTTTGATTTGGTGCAGATTCCGCAACCGCAGGGGGTTGACTATCCTTGAGAACAGTACTGAGCAAAGGCAGGATGGAAAATCCTACAAAAGCCAGCAGAGCTAACAATAAAACTGAATTAATGATCCAACGACCGCGATTAAAAGACACACAAGTACTTTGAACTCTAATGACATTATCTAACGACAACTGAGTTTTCAGATTGTTTTACCCTGAATTGTTAATTTTAAGCTGGATTAAGATTAATAGCTTACAACCTTAAAATGCAGTTCTCTGCTTGAATGGGGAAACTCAAGCAAGCAAATCAACTTGAAGAAAGAGGAAATCCAAACAGTGATATTTGAAATCCTCGTCCGACTTGAGGCGAGAAGTATGTCAAAATAAGCTGACTATAAAAAACGCTAACCGCTTTAATTGCTTTGCACATCTAATGCTTAGAATATGTAAACGCCCCTAGCTTTGAAGCGTAACTATTAAAAATGGATAGGGAAATGTGTCTCCCCCGCAAGGAGTTTATATGAATTATTCTGTGAATCGCTCTACCGAATCAGCCGAGTCTCCTGTCAATCAACCACAACCGGACGATCAGACTGTTAATTTGTCCAACGAAATTCCAGCATCTACTCAAGATATGACAGCCAACACCGAAACCGCATCGCCAACAAATGCGATCGCTGATTCTGTAACAGAAACCCCAGTAGATATAAAACGACAACAACCCATCCCTCCGCCTAGTGAGCCGATGCAGTACCGAGCTATTGGGATGGTTAAGGGTATATATATGCCTTCTGCCGACCAATTTACCCAAGGCACGCTACTGGCAGCAGATCATACGTTAATTGATGCAGTTTTACTCGGTAGAATTATGAGTTTGGTGAAAAATCACCTCAACTTATCCGAGAATCATCTTTGGGTTGTTTATCCTCGGACACGCAAAGAAGACGACAAGTTGCACGTTCAAATTGTCGGCGTTTGGGAACCAGAACACCTCAGCACCAACCTACCAACGACAGAAAGTGGGGAACAAGATCCTGATGGGGTAAAGAGTACAGAGGTTGACGATAATTATTTTTCTGTTCGTGGCGAGGTGATTTTTCAGGCGAAGGAGGAAGAGAACATCATTGTCAAGATTAGACAAGCTGCTCGCAAAGAATCAGAAGAACCTAAGTATTTTAAGTTAAAACTTCAGGGTTCTTTCCCTGATAAAATGGTTGGTCATTTTTGGGACTTTCAAGTCCAACGGCAGGGCGATGCTCTAGTAATTCAGTCAGGGCAAGATATTGGCTCTCTACGTCCGCCAAAGCCCAAAGGCTCTTTCAAAGGCAAAGGCAAAGGTCGTCCAGGTTCAGGTGGCAAAAGACCTTTCTCGCCACCCAGAGTCGCTGGTTCTTCAGCAATGGAAAAGCCAGTTAAACGCAGTGAACCTTTGCCTAAGCCAGTTAAAAAAGCTCCTCCCAAGTAAAGGTGAGGAGGGAGGAGGGAGGAGGGAGGAGAGCAAAGTCAGAAGCCAGGAAGAATATTATCCTTATCTTCTGTATCTGCCCCTCTGCCCCTCTGCCCCTCTGCTCCCCTGCCCCTCTGCTCCCCTGCTCCTCTGCCCCTCTGCTC
>JBARVL010000555.1:0-6286 GCA_049646245.1 Crinalium sp.
TTGGTGGTACAGAATGGAGCGAACAACCAGAAAACTTTTCTGGCGCTTATAACTGCACCAGTACTAATGTACTAGATTGGCGAGCTTTTGGTTTAATGATGGATCTTGCCATGATGGGATGTGGCACGGGTGCTGTCCTTGAACCGAGATATATCAACCAACTGCCAGCAATTCGCAACCGCCTGATTGTCACTAACCAAGGTGAACTTGGCGCTACTCCGGCTTCTGAGCGCCGTGAGCAAACAGAAGTTAAAGTAGAGAGCGATCGCGTCACCATCCACGTAGGAGACTCTCGCCAAGGTTGGGTGCAGTCCTATCAAGCATTACTAGAACTATCGAGTGATGAGCGGTTTGCAGGAGAAATAAAAGTCTTTATTGATCTCAGCGATGTTCGTCCTGCTGGAGAAAAATTAAAAGGTTTTGGTGGAGTTGCCAATCCTGTTAAATTATCAGGACTTTATGAACGTTGTGCATCTATTTTAAATAAAGCTGTAGGACGGCAATTAAATTCCGTTGAATGCTGTTTATTAATAGATGAAGCTGCTGTCACAATCGTCGCAGGGAACATCCGCCGATGCTTACCTGCTGGTGCATTAGTGCATACAGAATCAGGATTAGTTCCAATTGAAAAGATTCGGATTGGCGATCGCGTTCTAACAAGCATTGGTTTTTATCCTGTTACTAACTTCTTTGATCAAGGTGTTCAATCCTTATGCCGTATTCAAACCGAGGATAACACTTTTGAATGTACACCAGACCATAAAGTTGCTGTCTTAACAGATATTTACGGCAACTACAAAATGGTGAAAGCAAAAGATTTAAAAACAGGCGATCGCTTAATTTTTGTTCCTCAATCAATCCCAGGCACACCAACCGAACTACCAGAATTTAAAGCTAAAATCGCCCCAAACGCTAAACCGATAACTGTCCCTGCTTTAACTTCAGAAGTTGCTTATTTCTTAGGCTATTTACATGGTGATGGTTCTGTCGCTGCTGATGGTTGGCGCGTGAGATTTCGCATTGCCCAAGATAGCCCTGAAATTATTGAACGACTGGTTGCTGTTGCCCAAGCATTTGATATTACAACCCATACCCTGAGAACACCAGAGCAATGTAATACAAAAGCTTTTGAATTGCAATTCAACTCAGCAGCATTGAATCGTTATCTAGCGCAATTCAAAAAAACATTTACCACAATTTCAATTCCTGACTGTATTCTTCTAGGAACACAAGACATTCGCTCTTCTTACCTAGCTGGTTTAGCTGATGCTGATGGGTGTCATTCACAAGGAGTTTTAGTTGCGTCATCTTATCCTGACTTCTTGCGTCAGATTCAATCTTTGTACGCCTCTTTAGGAATTACAACTCGTTTATGTTCTTTTATTCGCAAAAGAACAGATAAATGGGAAGGCGAACTTGTAACGGTTGGCGATCATGCTTTTGATGCTGTGTCAGCAATCATGCACAGCTACTCAACACAGTTTGCTAACAAAAAAAGAGAACGTCCTCAAACATTCAAAAATCATGGGTTTCCAAAGGAAATGGTCAGACCTTTGGTAAATACCTATCAGTATGGTTGGAACAACAATCAAACTCAAATGATTGTTCCAACCCTGAAAAAATTTATTTCTGAAACCACTGATTTAATCCCCGTTAAAGTTAAATCAGTAGCAATGGATGTAAGAACTGCTCATACCTATGATATTGAAGTTGCGACAATTCACGAATTTGTTTGTGAAGGCGTTTTAGTTTCTAACAGTGCCGGAATGCGCCAAGGGGCTAGTGACGATCAAGCATTTGCAGGTGCTAAAGAAAATTTATGGCAGCAAGATAATGATGGGAATTGGCGCATTGATCCTGAAAGAGATTCCCTTCGGATGGCGAACCACACAAGAGTTTTTCATCACAAACCAACTGAACAAGAGTGCATAGATGCTGTTAGAAAACAGTATTACTCAGGGGAAGGTGCAATTCAATGGGCAGGGGAAGCTATTGCTAGAGCTAATTGTGACCTTTTAACAACTCCTGAACTTAAAACTGAGTTTCTATCAGCCTATAACCAGAATAAGATTAAAGAGTGGTTCCAAACTCACTATCCTGATATTCCAACAGATGAGCTAGAACACCGTTTAGCGCGTTTGGGATTAAATCCTTGTCATGCTGGAGATACATTAGTTTCTACTGATCGAGGTTTAGTACCTATTCAAGATTTAGTAGGGCAACATTTTAAAGCTTTAGTAGATCTGAGATCTGTAGGACTAGATGGTGTTAAATTAACTGATGCGATCGCCTTCCCTACAGGTGTACAAACAACTTATCTGATCACACTAGAAAATGGTCTTCAGATGAGATGCACTGCTGAACACGAACATTACACTAATCAAGGTTGGGTTAAAACTCAAGACTTAACCTCTAAACATTGTGTTTTTGTGCAACATGGAGAAGGCGCATTTGGAAGTAGTTCAATTTCCCTTGAAGAAGCGCAAATGTTAGGGTGGTGGTATGGAGATGGCTATAATGTTCGGATTAAAGCTCGTTCTTTAAACGGGGGACACGGTAGAAAACAAGATCATTTTGCTAAGGGATTCGTATTTAACCCTAGAGAATATACATCAGCTTACCCTGTAATTAGGTCTGCTATCGGTAATATTACAGGCGTAGAATACATCACCAAACTGCATAAAGGAGTGTATGAATTTAGAACACAATCCCCACTTTTAGAACAGTTCTTTGCTAAGTTAGGTATTGTCAATAAAGGGATTCTGCCTGAGAGTTTTCTTCGACAATCCAAAGAAGTTTTAATTGGATTTCTACAAGGAATTTTCTGTGCAGATGGAACAGTAGAAAAAGGAGTAAGACGGATTAAATTAGTCAATAAATCTGTTAAACTCTTGCAACAATTACAATTAGTGCTTCTACAATTAGGGATTCTCAGCGTTGTTCGTTGTTTACGTAAACCTGGCTATAGAGGTGTAATCTATAAAACAGCCGATGGCATCGAGAAAATCAGTGCAGATAATGGCTCTTATGGACTGTGCATTCAGTCTATTAGTTTAGAGAAATTTAAAGATCTAATTGGTTTCCCTTTCTCTCCTGAAAAGCAACAGCGTTTGCAAGAATGGATAGACAAACCTTTACCCAATTATACAGGTCAAACTATCTGTTCTAAGTTTAGTTCTAGAGTCAAGAGTATTGAAGAATATGGAGAGGAGCCAGTTTACGATCTCCACGTTCCCTTAACTCATTCTTTCATAGCTAATGGTTGCGTTACTCACAATTGTGGTGAAATTATTGGTGCGAATTTTCACTGCAACCTTTCTGAGATTCACTTAAATCAAATTGACCCAGATAACTACAAAGAACAAGAGGAAGCTTTCGCAGCTAGTGCCTTATCTGTAGCAGTGTTACTTAACCATAAATTTCAGGAAGAACGCTACCAAAAATCACGAGAATTAGACCCAATTGTTGGGGTATCTTTCACCGGATTATTTGATTTCTTTGTGCAAGCTTTTGGTGTAGATTGGTTGCATTGGTGGACTGAAGGAAGACCGCAAACTGCACAAGGAAAAGAATTTAAGCGCCAAGAAGAAGAGTATTTAACTCGTTGGCGTGAAACTGTGCATCAAACAGTGTGGGATTATTGCGATCGCCACGACATAAAACGCCCCAACCGTTGTACAACAGTGCAACCTTCTGGAACAAAATCTCTCCTCACAGGCGCATCACCAGGATGGCATCCGCCAAAGGCACAACGTTTTCTACGACGGATCACCTTCAGGAAAAATGATCCAGTAGCCCTTGCCTGTATTGATTACGGATACAACGTCATTCCTTCTCAATCTGATAAAGACGAAAAAGGTCATCTGCTCAACGATCCTTTTGATCCCCGTTGCTCAGAATGGTTAGTAGAAATACCTGTAGCTGTACTGTGGGCAGATTTGCCTGGTGCTGATGAAATTGACATCAGTAAATTTAGTGCGGAAGCGCAACTAGATTTCTATATGCAAGTCCAAAAATTCTATGTGCGACACAATACCTCAGCCACCATTGAGCTACGCGAGAACGAAATCGAAACATTAGGGACTCGCATCTACGAAGCTATCCGCGATGACGAAGGCTATATCTCAGCCGCCCTTCTAGCTCGGTTTGACGACCTGCAAACCTTCCCACGCTTGCCATTTGAGCCAATATCAAAGGCAACATATAATCAGTTGATGCAGTCCGTAGTAGTACGGCGCAAAACCGATGATTTTCATGCTGCCTTGAGCCAATATGACTTAGGGGAGATGACAGAATCAGGTCCAGCAGGTTGTGACTCAGATAAGTGCCTGTTCTCTGAACAAAAACCTTAATAACTTCATGGGGCAATCTTAAAATTTAAATTAAGATTGCCCAAGATCACCAACCCTACTCAAGGAAACGCTAGAATCCAAAGGAATTAAACTAATAAAGCGACAGTATAGAGGAGACTTTCCATGTTTCTAGATGAACTAACACCAATATTTAAAGAACTTTCCCAACAACCGAGTGCTTTTTTCGGTGGGTTCTTCTCTGGAATGTTTCGGCTTAACTTAGCTGATGAGCCAGTCAATAGCTGGCTGAATCAACAGACAGGTGCTACTAGCTCTACTTCTTCTACCATTGGCAACGAAAATGGTAAAAGCAGTGCGCCACAGTCTATTTCTATTGATTAAAGTAGAGACTTGCACACAAGAGGTTTCTACTCAGTAATAAGATTGCTCTGTTGGTTTCCCAGCAGAGCAATTGTTTTAAGCTAACGCGCATTTAATTTGTAAATTTTTAATTTCGAGAAAAGTTATTAAACCCTCTTCTCCTCTCTCCTCCCTCCTCTCTCCTAAAACAAAACAACTTATCAATGGTGTAGTTTAGATCACCATGCCAAGTTAAATGATTAGGCTATGATATGCAATAAGTAAAAGTTCAGTGCTACGACTGGTTAATTTTGAAGGCTGGAAAGTCACTTTTGTAGTTCCCTGTCATTAGAAATTCGCCATTAGTTAAGCTAGACAAAGCATTAATTAAAAAAGCCACGTCTAACTTTATATGTGTAGCTTCAACAATAGTTCATAGTTCACTTGATTGATCGACATGACCATTTACGTTGGAAACCTGTCTTACCAAGCCACCGAAGAAGATTTACAATCAGTGTTTGAAGATTACGGCAAAGTTAAAAGAGTTTTATTGCCAACAGACCGCGAAACAGGACGGATGCGCGGATTTGCATTTGTAGAAATGGCAGATGATTCAAAAGAAGATGCAGCGATCGCCGAATTAGATGGCGCTGAGTGGATGGGTCGTCAGCTAAAAGTAAATAAAGCCAGACCGCGAGAAGATAACCGTACTGGAGGTGGGGTAAGACGGGCAAGAGAATATTAAACCAATGTAGGTTTAATTAACATCCGTCAAGACAACTTTTGGCAAGACAGGTTCATGCGAAAACTGCTTCCTAAACCAAGCAGGATCTCGCAAAATTAAATCACCACTAAAACGAGTAGCGACATACTTTTTGCCACTACTCGTTTGTCATGTTAGCCAAATAAAAACCTAACCCCCTAGCCCCCTTCCCTTCAAGGGAAGGGGGAATAATAAGCCCCTCCCCTTGAAGGGGAGGGGTTTGGGGAGAGGTTTTTAATTCAATCTCCCAGGCAAATACCTAGACCTCTAGCAGTTTTGACTAAAGTATCTTGAGGATCGACAGCGCGGTATTGACCGATCGCTTCAGTAATCGGGACACACCCAACTTGACGATTTTGCCAGGTAACAACATGGTCATACTTACCCGCAGCAATCAAATCAACTGCCTCAACACCAAAAGCTGCTGCAATTAATCTGTCTTGTGGTGAAGGAATACCGCCTCGCTGTATATGTCCTAAAACCGTAACTCTAGTTTCTGCACCACTAGCATCAGCAATTTCTTCAGCTAAATATTGACCAATTCCACCTAACCGACACTCCCCAAAGCGATCCATTTTCTTGATCAGATCACCTGTTTCTGTGCAAACCGCTTCTGAGACAATCACAATCGAGAAGTTTTTTCCTTGTGCTTGACGTTCTTTGATTTTGCGACAGACTTTTTCTAGTGTGTAAGGAATTTCAGGAATGAGGATTACATCTGCGCCACCAGCGATCCCCGCATTTAAGGCAATATGTCCAGCATCGCGCCCCATCACTTCTAGGATCATTACCCTGCTATGACTAGCAGCAGTGAAATGTAAGCGATCCAAAGCTTCAGTAGCAATGTTAACGGCTGTATCAAATCCGATCG
>JBARVL010000556.1:0-15860 GCA_049646245.1 Crinalium sp.
GAAGGGAACAATAAAAATTTCTGTATCCCAGAAGATATGACCGCGATAAGCATAACCGGAAAGAGTTTTCGCCGGAATACTCACGCTATCATCGTGACGGGGAGCAACTGCAAGTAGCTGGAATATATTGTAACGAACAGCTAATTGAGCTTTGATGTCTCCTTCAATCACTATATCTGACTCTTGCCACACATTCGCCCAGGCAGCTACATGGGTAGCAAAGACAGTTGTATAACTAGGTAAATCATTCAGTAAACTAAGTGCTTCGCCTACAGGATCAACTCTGTCCCGTGAGGTAAATACTGTCACCAGCTTTTCTAAGGTGATGGTTTGTCCAGGCTGAATTTGTAAAGTTGTCCCCAACCCTGGACAGTTTTGTGTTCTTAAAGCTTGGATTTCAGCAGGGAGATCAACTATTTGTAGTTTAGCTGCGATCGCTAAATCTATTGCTGAATTTAATGTCCGAGTATGTAACCACAGAGTATTATCTGTAATACTTTGCTCTACAAATTCCCAGTGGTTAACGCCTTGGTTGTCTACTTCACCATTAATACTGGATTGGATCTCAATCTCACCTGTAAAATCAACAGAAGTAACTTGACATCTTTGCGCCAGTACGTGCTGATCTGCCAAACTCGTAAAGCGTTCAAAGTAGATATCTACAGTATGACCAGCAGGACTGCGCCAGCGAATCTCACGACTCAGCACACCTAAGCGTAAATCTAGTTGACGTTGATAGTGTAGCGTCTGCCCTTGATCTAAATTAAAAGCTTGACCACCTATAATAATCGTGATTGGTAGCCAATTGGGACAATTAACTAATTCCGTATATACAACAGGGACATCATCGTAAACGCCGTGAATTAATGTAGTTGAGCAGTCTCCTGGATAACCTTCTTCAAACGACCCGCGTGTGCCTAAATAACCATTGCCGAGAGTAAAAACCGTTTCTTGGTGGTGCAGATGAGAAGAATCAAATTGAGATTCGATGACAGTCCAGCCGAAAGATTCCATGAGTAGCCTATCCTACACAAAGTAGCTTGATGGTTTGCGGTTTGAAAAGGTTCAGATCAGTAGGGGTTTAGTCGCTCTTGCCCTTGTGTTGCAAGTTGTCTAGGCTGAAATTAGTTCATCTGCGTTCTCGGTCTTGATGACTTTAGTGCGGTTGAAACAGCGCCCGACTACTGAGATTTTTGAGAAATTCCCCTACCTCTAGAGATATTTTCCATAAGTTTTTTGGGGAACCAGAACAATTATAGGAAACAATACAAACAAATCAACAACTTAATCCACATAAAAAATATATTTTCTGTGACATTTACTACTACAAACGTATCCGTTTAGTTTACAGATGAGAGCCGATACAAATACTGATTTATAGTAATCGCTGAGGAAAATCTAAGTATATTTATCTAGGTATTAATTACTAAGTAATTTCACTCAAGGGAGAGGAGACAGAGGAATTATACTTCTTTTACCTTTGCGATCCTTTGCGCTTACCTTTGCGCCCTTTGCGTTAAAAAAAAGATATAATTCCAACGCAACCGGATTTGATATCTCTCCTCTCTATTTTTAAGCTTCAATCACTACTCGTAAATTTCCCCGTTTCTTGACAACCCGACAAGCTGTAGAATCTCCTGATCGCTCAAATTCCAGATCTAAAACTGTTGACCTGACTCGTAAATTGTGCAATGATAGAGAGTTAATTGAATCTGGCAGTTGAGGAACGATAATCCGCAAACAGTTTCCAGCAGCATCAGGTACTAAATTAACCATCATTTGCAGTAGTTGAAAAATACTGCCAGTAGCCCAAGCTTGAGGTGAACAAGCAACAGGATACTTTACTGGATCGCTATCATTAAGACGTTCATAACCGCAGAAAAGTTCTGGTGGACGCTGATAAGGTTGTCGCTTTGTCATCTCAAGCAAACCTTGAGATATTTCTAGTGCTTGATCGACTAATCCAAGCGAGCGCAATCCCATTGCAATTAAAGCATTTTCATGGGGCCAAACCGATCCAACATGATAGCCCATCGGATTATATGCTGGTGACAAACTACTTAATGTGCGAATGCCCCAACCATTAAACATATCCGGTGCGCGTAGTCTCTCGGCTACACTATATGCTTTTTCAGCATCAAGAATACCTAATAATAGACAGTGACCTGGATTAGAAGAAATACTATCTACTTGATTACTATCTCCATCTAATGCTAAAGCGCAGAAATCTTGATCGGATACCCAAAAATCTTGATTAAACCTTGCTTTTAAGTTTCTTGCATCTTCTAACCATTGATCTGCTAAATCTAGACGCTTTTTCATTCTAGCAATTTCGCTCAAGCGGATTTTAGCAGCATAGACATAAGCTTGAACTTCCGAAAGTGCGATCGCGCCCTGTGCTAATTCACCTTTACGATTAACTATACAATCCCCTGAATCTTTCCAACCTTGGTTAACTAAACCGCGACTAGATTTCACGTAATAACTGAGATAACCTGTTTCTTGAGAGTTGCGATCGATCCAATCCATCGCAGCTAAAGCATTCGACCATAAACGATCTAAAGTTTCTTGATCTGCTGTCCAAGCATAATACTCTGCATAGAGCATTAACCATAGAGGTGTAGCGTCTACTGTTCCATAATAAGGTGTATGTGGCACTTCTTCACAACGCGCCATTTCACCTAAACGTAACTCGTGTAAAATTTTGCCTGGTTGTTCATCACGCCACTCATTATCTGTTTTACCTTGATAATGAGCTAAAATTGACAGTGTTTCACGGGCAATAGAAGAATCAAGAATCAAAGTTTGGGAAGCAGCTATGATTGAATCACGCCCAAATAAAGTAGAAAACCAAGGTACGCCTGCTGACAGCGCCCTACCTTTTCCAAAAGTTTGTCTTAATAAATAAACATCTTGTTCCGCACGTTCAATTACTTGATTAAAAGTATTTTTATCAGACCTAATTTTAGTAACTTGATGATGCCAATTTTCTTCTTCTAATAACTCTGCGGCTTTAGCTTGCACTAAAGTAACAGGAGCATTTACTCTAGAAGTAGGCTGACTATTAGTAAACATTTGCAAACGATATCCCAATTTTTTAGTTTCGTGGGAATCGAGTTGTAGCTGCCAAATTGCTGTATAACCTTTGAGATGATCCGGCTGATGATGAATAAATTTTATCCGAGATTCCATCAGAGAATTATCTAACCCCTGATATGCCATAATAATTTCTTGCTCAACAAATTTGTGATTTTTTAAATTTGTTTGAGTTAGGGATTCTTCGTTATTAATTTCTACATCTTGATTTTTAGGCACTTGCCTTAAAAGTTTTCCTCGTGAGGTGCGATCAAAACCGCGCATCTCAAATAAATCAATAAAATCAGCATCGAAACTCAGACTAATTTCTATAGTTACAGGGGTAGTGTTAAAATTAGAAACTTCTATTTCTTCAAATAAGCCACCATTGAGGACAATTTCGCGATTAATACCAACAGTTTCAGCTTTAATGCGATCGTCCGTAGGGTTAGCGCATAAAACTGAGAGTACAAAACCTTTTTCTGCTGTGCTACTTAAAAGGATTGGCGATCGCCCTTCAACCTGAAGTTCTAGACGACCCAAAAACCGCGTATCATTACAAAATAAACCCATGCTGGCATTTCTGTCATCAGTACAATAACCAGCAATATTGCCAAGTGTGTCGGTAATTAGAAATAAATCATCATCCTTAAGAGTGAGAGTTGGTTGTGGTCTTTCTTCTAACACACAAGGCCAAACAGGGATGGGCATTTGGTCTGCGGGGACAAAAGTTTTGCCGTCAATTAAGAGCGAATCGGTAGTCATTCCCAAAATTTGTTTAAAACTGATAGTTTTAATAGGTGATAGCTTGCTTGTAGGGTGTAAGCGTTCAGCTATCAGCTAAAGCGTATATAAAACTACGCTAGCACTCAATAGCAAGTTTATTTTTAATTAATATAAATTTTTTCAAATTAAATTAGATATTTGTTACAAAAAGCAAGCAAAGGAGCGATCGCTCCTTGTCGCAGCACCTATAAGCTTACATCATTAGGAATTTGCTTAATATGGGTTTCAATCTGTAACGTCATCTTTTCCTGTTGTACCTCTAGATGTTTAACGCGGAAAGCTACTCCAGCGATTTCCAAATAAGGCAATTTCAGCAATTCCTGACATTTCTGCATTAATGCAATACATAAATCTAGAGAAATACCTTCGCCTTGATAGCAGTTAAACCCCTCTAATAATAGTGGTTGAGTGCTTGTTCCAGGTTTAACTACTCCAGTAAATCTAAATTTACGACTGCTATCTGTTTCTTGTAACAGAATATCTCCGCTAAATGTTAGCTTACCATCGCCTGATAATTTTAACTCTATAGGCTGTTGCAATTCTAAACTGACAATCTGATCATTTACCCTTAACTTTAAAGGCGCTAGTTTACTAGCAATATAATCTGAGTTGAGGGTCTGATTAATGTCTGTTTCTGTGACAACAACAGTACCATTAGCATCTATTGGTTCCTGAAGTTCAATTTTACCAAAAAGGCTGGTTAATATGTCAATAGCAATCTTGTCCGTGTGCATTTCTATTTCTTGCACACGAACATCTTTTTGCATTACTAAACCCTGGGCTGTCATTGAGACTGAATCTACCTTGCCTTGAGCCATATTCAGCAAATCAGTCTCAACACTTATATCCAGTTTTTCTACGTCATCTACTTGATTAGATAACCCTATTTCTGCTACTTTACTAAGTGCTTGTGCCTCCAATCCTAGTTGATTTTTTTCCGTCGCCATTATGTATTTTCCTACTTGCCTCTACTTCTTTACTTTAAGCAGTAAAGATCAGAACTTTATCTGTTAAAGGAGCTAAGAAAGCTTTAGCAAGAATCTATCTAGAGATGGCTGAGATTTTATTAACTGGAGTTACTTATTTAACGTTCACCATTGAAAACCATCTTAAAACTACTAGATGGTGATAATGTTACACCACGACGCACAGGTTTTGGTTGGCGCTTTTCCACCAGCGAAAGTTGATAACGATCAACAATTGTAGCAAGTGCCAGCTTCATTTCAAATAAAGCAAATGCCATGCCAATACAGCGACGGTTACTACCACCAAAAGGCAAATATTGATAAGGAGAAAATTGTTTTTCTAGAAAACGCTCTGGTTTAAAACGCTTTGGTTCAGGGTAAATATCTTCACGCTGATGGGTGAGATAAATACAGCCCATAATTATTGCTTCTGGCTCAAAGTCATAGCCCATAATGTTAATTGGTGATTTAACAATTCTGGGCAAGGTTAGCATTGCTACAGGATAAATCCGCAGTGTTTCTTGACAAACAGCATTGAGATAGGGAAGCTTTGCTAATACAATGGGATCTGAGTTATTGCTTTGCAGGTTCGCTTCGCTAACCCTTGAATTATCAATTTCTGCCAACAGCTTTTCATGTACTTTTGGTAAAGAGTGAATCCAGTACAACGCCCATGTCAATGCCGAAGCTGTGGTTTCGTGACCAGCTATCAACAAAGTTAGTAATTCATCGCGCAATTCTTGGTCAGTCATGGGTTGACCTTGTTCGTCTGTAGCAGACAGCAACAAAGTTAAAATATCGCTACGAGATGAATCTGGGTGCGATCGCCTTTCTTTAATTTCAGCATAAATCAGTTGGTCAATTTGCTTCTGTTGGCGCAAAAACCGCCCCCAAGGACTCCAAGCACCAAAATCCTGTTGTAGCGACTCAAAAAATAGCACACTAGAACTCACAGGAGAACTAACCGAATCCAGCATAGAAGTTAGTAATCCCTTCATTTGCTCAAAACGCTCACCCTGATTTATGCCAAATACAGCATTTAAAATTGCTAACAGAGAAATTTCTTGCATCGCAGCGCGTACAAAAAAAGGTTCGCCAACCATCCGTTTACTGATTACTTTGTCACTGATGTCACAAATCAGGTTTCCATAAGTACGCATCCGTTCACCATGAAACGGGGGTGTTAAGAGTTGGCGATCGCGCTGATGGCGATCGCCATCCAACAAAAGCATTGAATTATCCCCTACCAAAGGTCTAAAAATTTGATTACCTCTACCACTATCAAACTGTTTAGAATCAGCAGTCATAAGCTGCTGAATCCCCTGTGGATTACTCAACATTACTAAAGGCGGTAATTTACCAAATATAGCTGTAAAACAGTCACCATAAACCTTTTGCGTTCCTTCTAGATAATCCAAAGGCGTAGCAATCCACTGAAGCAACTGTGCAAAAGGGTGAGTTTTAGGACTTTGTGGCAATTTCATCGCGTTTTTCCTTAAAAATAATAATTAATTAGCTCTACTGTAAAAATTATAAAACCTCATATATCATCTTCTGTCTGTTACACGCCCATAAATAAAGAAACCATGTTATTGTTGAGCTTTTATACTTAATTAAATCAACCTCTCTAATTAACATAACAAAATACCCAATACTGTGCTTTTTAAAACAATATTTATTTTTTTATTGCCTATAAATTAAATGTGTAAATTTTAGAGAATTAGCTCCCAACTAAAAAATAGAAAACCTCAAACCTCCCCTCCCCTTATTAAGGGGAGGGGTTGGGGGTGGGGTAATACGTTCTTAATCATACATAAAGCTTAAATCTGCCAAAGGGTGATGTATTAAATAGTGATATTGCAGGAGGATTATCAAAGAGCAACCTCTAATTATATAAACGTGCGTAGGCGTAGCCCGTCGTAGACATCACCCTTATGGATATCTATATTCTTGACTTGTTAGTTATTGGCTTATTACTGCTAATGGTAACATTGGGTTCAGGCTGGATTAAGCGCCTACCCCTCTCCTACGCCATCATCTATTTGATTGTTGGTATCCTGCTAGGTCCCTATGGAGTTAACTTAATTCAAGTACGTCCCAATGCAGAAATTTTAGAACGACTTACAGAATTTGTGGTAATTGTCTCCGTATTTGGTTGTGGATTAAAAATGAACCGCCCATTAAAATTTTGGGCTTGGAACACAACAGCAAGATTAATTGGATTTTTAATGCCAATTTCAATTATAGCTATTGCTGTTGTTGCTATACTATTTTTAGGTTTCGACTGGGGGCAAGCAATTTTATTAGGAGCAATTCTAGCACCAACAGATCCAGTTTTAGCTTCAGAAGTACAGCTATCTCATACAGACGATCGCGATGAATTACGCTTTGGTTTAACCTCCGAAGGTGGTTTAAATGATGCCTTAGCTTTTCCATTTGTTTATTTTGGGATTCATTGGTTAAAAGATCCGAATTGGGAAAACTGGTTTAAACAATGGGTAGCCGTTGATTTAATTTGGGCAATTTTCGCTGGTATTTTTATGGGAATCATAGTTGCTAAAACTGTGGTTTTTATTGATTTATGGCTGCAAAAGTTCCGCAAAGCAGATGAATTAATGGAAGATTTCGTTGCTCTCAGTACAATTTTACTGGCTTATTCCATTACAGAAGTTGTCAATGGTTATGGATTTATTGCAGTTTTCGTAGCAGGGATTGTAGTAAGACGCAGTTACCACGATCCTGAAAAGCAAAAATCTCAATTTGAGTTTACCGAGCAAATTGAAAAATTATTAGAAGTAGCAACTATTTTGATATTAGGTACTATTTTACAAGTTAAACCAATCCTCACTCATTTAAACCAGGGACTATTAATAGCCGTATTATTACTGTTTGTAATTCGACCATTAGGAACATGGATAAGTACCATAGGCTCTCCTCTTCTCCCAGCTAACCGTTGGTTATTTGGATGGTTTGGTATTCGTGGCGTTGGTTCTTTATATTATCTCAGCTATGCCTTTGGAGAAGGTTTAAAAGACGAATTAGGAGAAACAATTGCTTGGGTTACTTATATAACTGTTGTAATTTCTGTGTTTTTGCATGGAATTAGCGCCACGCCGTTAATGAATTGGTATGAAAAAAATATTGCTAACCGTCGCCAGGAATCGGTGGTTTCTGATAATATTGAAAAATATTAGATTTTTTCTAATTAAGTGCGTAGGTTGGGTTGACTGGGTCAACCCAACAATTTCATTAATAATCTTGCCCCATTCGTAGAGTAAGCGTCAATATTCAATTTTGATCTATAATTACACAACAAATCGAAAATTTTTTGATATCAAACATCTAAATGCTATTTAATCAGCTAACGCGCATCTAAATTGTAGATTTTATAATTGAGAGAAAAGTTACTCTATACTATAACCCTCTCTCCTCCCTCCTCTCTCCTCCCTCCCTAAAATATAAAATGCGCGAAACACAGAAGCTGATTACAGCAGCTAACTCCAGACTATCTGCAATTACGGCGCTTGTTACAACCTTAGCATTAACTAATTTAGCAATAGCTTTTTCCATTCCCATTTTTGTCCCTCAACCTGCATCATCTGCTTGTTTAGAAAATACACAGCCAGAAAATTTAGATTTAACTACTTCTGAGTATACAAACTCACCTAAACAGGCATTGCCAACCAGTCCATTTTTACAAAGACAACGTAATTCACAATTTTTGTATAACGCTAATCAACCGCCTATTCTTGCTGAAAGTAGTCAACTACAATCAATTGTCAATCAAATTATAAAAACCGCTACGGCGAAACGATTGAAAACACAGCCTTTATCCATAACTTTAATTGACTTAAACAAAAGTCAAGTAGCAGGATACCAACAAAATCAATTAAGATATCCTGCCAGCGTTGTTAAATTGTTTTGGCTAGTGGCTTTATATGGTCAATTTGAACAAGGAATTTTGACTAATAAAGCAGCATTTCAACCATATATGCGCGAGATGATTGGCAATTCGGATAACGATGCAGCTAGTGTAATCTTAGATCAAATTACAGCAACACAATCTTGGTCAAAATCTCAGCTAACAAAGGTCAAGTTTCAATCCTGGTTAACAAGACGTAATCAAGTTAATTGTTTTTTTGAAAAAGCTGGATATCAAGGCATTAATATTGATCAAAAGACATATCCCGTTAATTATTTAAATCTCTCAGCGCCCAAAGGTACAGAGTTGTGGATGCGTGGTAATTCTCAAGCACCTATTAGAAATCAAATCACAACCCAACAAGCAGCGCGTTTGATGTATGAAATTGTTAACAATCAAGCTGTTTCATCATCAGCTAGTCAGGAAATGTCTACTTTATTAACACGAAACTTAAATCCGCAAGTGTGGCGAAACATTTATCCTGCTTTTAATCCTGTTGAAAGCTTTTTTGGAGAATCTTTGCCATCTAACCTGAAATTTGTATCCAAAGCAGGATGGACTTCTGGTTCGCGTAATGAAGTTGCCTTTATTCAAACTCCAGACGGTAAAACACGCTATATATTAGCTATTTTTGCCGACTCTTCCGCTTACGCCAAGGATAACAATATTTTTCCTAAAATGTCTCGTTTGGTTTTTGATAAAATGACTCGTCGTAGCGCAATACGCTAAGAAAATTTACTATTGGGAGTCGCTTTTGAATTATCAAGTCCTTCTTTTACCCATCTAATACACTCGTATTCAGATAAAAATATTTTAGGTGCAGCTACATTAGTTAAATCTTCCGACTTATAATGATCGTAAAAATATTTTCCGGCACACTCGTAAATAATAACTAAATTATTTTGATAAGTATATCTAGATTTAAAACTGTCTACCTGCTCTTTTACCTCTGAATGCTGATTAAGATGCTCCTGAGCAATTTCAATAATGCCCTCAATGCTACCGGAATAGATAGCAGCAGGATTTTCTGATTTATGAAATTGATCTTTATATCCCCGCGCGGAAAGTAGTTTATAAGAATAAATGTTTTGCTCTTGAATTAAGCTATAAACAAATGGTATAATTAAATGCTCTCGATAAGATACAGATTTTTCGTATAGTAAAAGGCTCATATTTAATTGATTAGTAGTAATAATTATTGTATAACTTACTAATTAAAATAGATCATTCATTCCCTGCTGTTTCAGCTTTAAAATAAAGGGCGGATTGATACAATACTTGTTCTTGATGCGTATATATTGTGCAATCCGAAAGCGGATAAGCGACACAGGTAACAATATAACCAGCTTCTATTTCTGTTGGGCGTAAGAATTTCTGCTCACTTTGATCGACTTTACCACTCACCAGTTTAGCTACACAGGCAGAACATTCTCCTTGTTTACAACCATTAGGTAAGCGAATACCAGCAATTTCAGCCATATCCATAATGTACTGATCATCTGGTACAGATATTGTACGATCGCTCTGGATCGCCGGATTAACTAGCCGAACTTGATATTCCATATAAACCCCCCAAAATGATGTAGAGACGCTAAATTTAGCGTCTCTACATTTATATTATTTGTTTAACTCCCCAGGCAAGATTCGAACTTGCGACCAATCGGTTAACAGCCGATCGCTCTACCACTGAGCTACTGAGGAATGTGTAGTAATTTCTTACCAACAGTTATACATCTTAGCAAGTTAAAAAATATTTGGCAACCCCTTTGAAAAACTTTTTTTCTGAGGGTGCGAAGTCTACCATAATTAAAGCATCAGCCATACTATCAACTCTAGAGCTATGCTGGATCGTATCCCTTATGGTTAAATACCATGCTGGCTCATCACCGCAGACCTGTTTGCCTTTCTATAGTATCTACCGACCTACCCATCTGGTCTACCCTGGAAACGGCTGCTACACTGTACCAAAAGGATAGAGACAAATTTCATATACTTTTGACAGAACCAGCTATTCCTGACTGGGAATCGCCATCTCAAGAAGTAGAAGTTCACAAACCTCGACTGATATGGCTGGAAATTTCCCCTTATCGGGTAATTATGACAATGCAAACCAGTGGTAAGTTGAGTTATCGCCACCTTTGGGAAACAGGCGTTTATGGAATTAGTCGTTATTGGTTGAACAACGACTCGTCTAGTATTAATGGCTCATTACGTTTACGGAATTATACTCGTAATTTAATCCTAGAAGGTCGCCCTTTACCTGGACATCTGCAAGTAGAGTATGAGTTATGGTCACAAAAGTTGCAACTCGGTCGCTATATTCTCAATCTGGATATTCATCACTAGCTATCAGCTATCAGCTATCAGCTATCAGCCTATTTGCCCTTCACCAATGAAATAGGCAATAATTGTTAATTGTTAATTGTTAATTGTTAATTGATTTAAAAGTTTAATGTAGTACGCACTACGCCAATGACAATATCATCGTTGTCACTATTATGGTCGGGTGCAGTTAACCAAATTAACCCTGGTGTAATCACAATATTATCAGTAAGCCTGTATTGGTAAAACCCTTCTAGATGCAGTGATGTATCAGAATCCTTAATCCCCATGTTTCTAAGCTGAGAATCTGCCCCTATAACTTTGGGTTCCATACCAATAACAACACCGCCCAGATTACCTTGTTTACCTAAATCAGGAAATGCTACTGTTACTGCCCAGTTCCAAATGTTAGCATCTCCCACACCAATAACACGAGCGGCGGTATATCCAGCCCAACCACCTAATGCCAACCCAGGATTAACTTGTAAAGATGCCTCAACTCCATAAGAATTTGTAACTACTGGTGAATTTAGCTGGTTAACTAAGTTGGCATTTGTGCTACCAGTTTCTAAGTCATTGTTGTAGGCATTGACATAAGTTAAACCAATGGTTGATTGTTGACTAGGCTGAAAGAGTAGCTGTGCTATTGCCCCATAAGAGCCTTTAAATAAACCTCCGTCGGGTGTTGGGTTATTAGCAGCGCTGGCTAAGTAGCCTAGACTAAGTTCTAGTTTGTCACTAAATTTGTGTTGAATGCCGACACCAGAACCGTTAACTAAGTAATAAATGGGGGCGCGTGTTCCGAAGCGAGATAATGCACCGCTTGCACCATCGCCGTCGAAATAAGGGTTAACTGTATTGGTAAAATCATCGGCTCCAGTAGCATTACCAGCAAGTACAGCTTGAGTGCGCTCTCCGATGGGAAAACTGTATAAAAGAGCGTCTATATAGGCTCTACTCTCAGTATCGCCACTAAAAGCTAATTCGCCTTCCGGTGTGAGGTTAGAGGTAAGGGAACCAAAACCTTCCATTTGGAGGCGGGTTGTAAGTAAATCTCGACCATTAAAACTAGATTGTAAATTTAAACGCGATCGCTGACCAAAAAGTGTGGTTTGGTTGCTGTTATTCCCTGCAATTACACCAGCACCCGCAAAGATTACTTCTCCCTCTAGTTTTGTAACTCTAGAGAATTGGGTAAGCTCTAAATCAGCAATCCTAGCTGTGGCTGCGTCTACTCTGCCACGTAACAGTGCTATTTCTAATGTAAATTGCTCGGCTAAATTTTGCGCTGTGGCAAAGTCTTCTCTACTAACGCGATTAGGGTTAGCTCTCACCAATTGATTAATTCGGTCAAGAATATTTTTTAAACCAGCAGCAAATTCATAGCGAGTCATGCTGCGGTTGCCTTGAAAAGTGCCATCAGGATAACCAGATATTACACCATATCTTTCCACAAGCGATCGCACTGCTTCATAAGCCCAGTCCCCTGGTTGAACGTCCTTGAGTTGAGAAACGTTCGTTACTTGACTCATTGCCTCGTCTGTATCATTGTTGCTGCTATCAGCAATTTCTTCTAAAAAGCTTGATTTTGTGTCTGCTTGTTTGTCTATAGGTATTGTAGGTGCTATTTCTGCCAAACTTGAGTTAACTGCATTCTGATTAAATGCAGCATTAGTTGCATCAGCAATTTTGGGAATTTGATTCGTTGATGCTGTTTCCTGTTCAACAAAAGTTTCCTGTGCAGTTGCACTCCCAGAGATTACCATCACCCCTAACAAAAATAAGCTGACTTGCAGAAAACCCCAGCATATTTTGGACATCCCTACTTCCAATCCTCACACCAAAATTAAGCTCATCCCATATTTTCTAGCTAAAGATTATTTTTGGCGTGACTAAAGAGGACTATTTTTTACCAACGGCATTGAAATAAAATTTATATATATAAATCATAAAGCCAGCACTGGTTAGCTTAATCAGATAATTTTCACTATTAATCTAACTTGGCTTATTTTAGACTACCTGTGCTGGTTAAATTTCAAAGAAAATTTTGTAGCTTATGGCTTAGTAGTTGCTGGTGTCTTAGCCTTAGCAGCCTCAGCAGCATTCTTAGCTTCAGCAGCTTTTTCCTTAGCCGTCTCAGCAGCATTTTGGGTACCACTGGCTGGGCTGGTTACAGCAGCAGGCGAAGTAGTCGTATTGGGAGAGGTAGTATTAGCATCAGTACAGGCAGCCAAACCACTCGTTAAGGCTAAACCAGCAATTAAACAAAGTACTTTCCAGTTCATATTTCCTCACACTTTATAAGTATTTGTACTTTTCACATAAATGTATCATCTTGTCAAGGGGATATATATTGTTAACTGCGGAATCCCGTCCCAAGTGCAATCAGTGTAACGGTTACAAAATTGTTCCAATTTCTTTGAGATAGACGCGGGTAAAAGGTTCAGTTGAACCTAGCCTGTAATTTTCCAGCAAACCCTGGCGGCGAATCGAAATGTTTTCTGCTTGTTTAACAACTACAGTCGAATTCTCAAAAATATCCCGCGTTAGCATCCTTTCTGTTTCTGTGGGATGATCGAGAACTACCATATTGCTACCTTTGTAAAACATCCCTTCGCTTTCTAAGACATCTTCCCGATATTCGGTAATGAGCAAATCTAGCTTGGGGTTACGCAGCAAGTTTTGGACGTTGGTATTGTAATCTTTGTGAATAAATTTCTCTGAACGATTAATAAAGACGGCATCACGACAAACAGCGCCGACAGTCCAATCAGGATGTTGCCATAGTATATGGTCAATAGTTTCTTGGAGTTCTTGGACGGAAATTTTGTTAAATGTAATAATTGGTATCTGGGCATCTTCTGCTGATTTAAAGAAGGTGTTCAGGATGTTGGCAGGTACATCAACGCTTTCTCCAACAGCAGGGTTAAGGTGCATGAATATCCCTGGGGCAGAATTAATTTCTAGGATGCCAAAGTCGCCGTCTTTCCAAGATTTGTTAATATTACGGGCAATTACGTCGATGCCTATACAGGTAAGTTGGAAGTGTTGGGCGATATCTTGGGCTAAAATAATGTTGTCAGGGTGAACAATGCTTGTAGCATCTACGCTTAAACCTCCGGCTGAGAGGTTGGCGACTTTGCGTAGATAAACAATTTTATCTTGCTCAACTACACTATCTAAGGTTAAACTTTGTTCCTTTAGATAGATTTCCATTGCTTCATCGCACTTGATTTTGCCAAGTGGCGATGTGGGTGTATCTTTACGGGCGCGTGTTTGATTTTCACGCTCAATTAATTCGGCAATAGTAGATTTGCCGTTACCAACAACTGAAGCGGGGCGACGTTCAGTGGCAGCTACAAATCTGCCATTAACACATAATAGGCGGAAATCTACACCAGAGATACTTTTCTCAATAATTACTTCTTTTGTTTCGTTTTCTGGAATACTGGCGATCGCACTTTCAAAAGCAAATTTTAGTTCTTCTACATCTCTGACATCAGCCGTTACACCAATGCCTTTGTGACCAGCTACAGGTTTGACTGCTACTGGATAACCAATTTCTTTAGCTATGCCTTTTGCTTCCTCTAAAGAAAAGGCAATATCACCTTGAGGTACTGGAAATCCTAGTGTACTTAAGAAAGTTTTGCAATCATCTTTACGAGTAGTAAAGTCTGAATCTAAATGGCTATCACAGTTAAATGTAGTAGCTACGCCACGAATTTGTTTTTTTCCATAGCCGTATTGCATTAACCCTTCATCCCACAAATAAAATGTGGGAATATTTTTGTTATATGCTGTGCGTAATAAAGCATAAACTGTTGGACCACCATAGACTGATTTGTTGAAGCTATCTTGAAGTTCTTTAAGTTGAACTTCAAAGGGAAATTCTTGTTCAGTAGTAATTGCTTCAAACCAATCCCAAACACAGTAAATTACTGAGCGTGTGGTGCGTGCATGGAGTGTGTGAACAGCAATTCTGGCAAATTCTGGGGATGTTTTGATGCTCCAACGGTTGAGATGCAAACCTATATCTAGCTTACCAACTTCTGATACTGTCTGGGCAAATAGATGAGCGTAAGATTGATAAGTTTGGTCGCGCAGATGGGGATAGCGATCGCTGACAACTTCTATATAATCATCTATGGAGCGAGGCGGTAAATGCCCAGTTAAAGCACAATCGAATACTAATGCCGCCGTCTCTAAATATGGATTAGTCCCTATATAATGCCTGATATTGAAAATATCGAAAGCGTCTGTGTTTCTAGCATTAATCCGTAATGCGTCAGTAATAGTATCTTGGCTGATCATTGGCTATCCTGCTTTTACTCAAAGCCTTAGAAATCTTAACGCTTGCTTTGAGCGTATATCTATTACAGTTAGTTTTACCTCTGTCGAAGGGTTAAATTAAAATTCTGGATAATATATAGCACTCAGCTTACCTATTTAATGAAGCTGTAAGCTGTTGTGTTCCTTTGCGTTTTCTGTTTTATAGGGATGAGGAGAGACAACAGGGTTTGATAAATGTTCTCTAGCTTGAAAATGTACAAGCCTTTTTGCACGTTAGCCGAGCGGGAACACCTCTACATATCAATAGCTTGTATCTACCTTGATATACTTGACAAATTTTCAACTTTTAGAATATAAATTTGCTTCTTTATTGTAAAAGTATTTGTCACAACTTTTTAACAACTTTTAACAACTAATAAAGTAAGAACCTCTGCCTATGGAACGATATAGGCTTGGAGCCAAATGAAGTAAAAATAAAATGCTCTCTAAAAATCAAGATT
>JBARVL010000557.1:0-3026 GCA_049646245.1 Crinalium sp.
CTACGCAGATCCAAGGGCGCATACCTAAGCGGTAAGACAATTCCCATTCACGACCCATGTATGCAAAGATACCGATCAAGAAGTGGAAAATTACCAACTGGTAAGGACCGCCGTTGTAGAGCCACTCGTCTAAGCTGGCTGCTTCCCATATTGGGTAGAAGTGCAGACCGATAGCGTTAGAGGAAGGTACTACTGCACCGGAGATGATGTTGTTGCCGTACAACAATGAACCTGCTACTGGTTCACGGATACCATCGATGTCTACTGGAGGTGCAGCGATGAATCCGATGATGAAGCAAATGGTGGCGCTTAATAAGGTAGGGATCATTAATACTCCGAACCAACCTACATAGAGGCGGTTCTCGGTAGAAGTTACCCAATCACAGAAGCGTTCCCAAACGTTGGCGCTTTCGCGACGTTGAATGGTTGTAGTCATTTGTGAATAATGGCGATTTAATTTTCTAGGTGCGAGGCGGCTGTGTTTGCTGCCTGTTATTAATACATTAACGCCTATGTTGATTTTTGTAAAGGGGTTAACAAAAAAATTTATTTTATGCTGCGATTTACCCTGCTGGCTATGTCATAGATGCGATCGCACTGATAGTATGGCTGGGTTGGCAGGTGTCAGATCATCCAATCCCCACAAGACACTTCTCTAGGACTTCGGGGGTCTTGTTGCTCACAAGGTTGGGTTAAGGTAACGTACTCATAAGCTACTGTGCAAGGCAATATTGCTTAATTACAGGCGTAAGCGTAAATTGAGCTTCTTGATTATTAAGTTGTTCAATTAAGCAGCGTTTTTTTAATGATTTAATTGCGTTAAATGTGTTTACAGGAGAATCGTTTAAATGTGGTAAAATTTCGGAGATAGTCAGGGGATTAGTTGAAGAGCTAAGATAATTAAGTATTTGCTTTTCTAAAGGTGCTAGGCGTTGTATTTGTAAATTGAGTATTGCTTTTAAATCATCAGTGAGTAAAATTTTTTGATATTGCCAACATTGACTCACTTTGCCACTACATAAATCTTGGATCGTAGTCGCAATCAATTTTAACCACAGGGGATGACCTTGATAAATATTGATTAATTCTTCCCAAGTATCTTCATCTGCTAAGTGATTTTCGCTCAAAATGGCTTTAGCAGCTTCTCCTAAACCCTTTAGTTGCAATACAGTTACTAATTTTTTATCTTCTGATAAAATCTGAATTTCTCTGGGTGTCTCCCAACTATTTAAAATAATGCAGCTTTGATGGTTTACTTCACCCAATTGTTTAAAAAATGTGCCATATTCTTGAGATTGGGGTTGATATTCTCCTGCTAATTTTTCTTTTTCAAAAAGTTCTTGCCCATCATCGAGAATAATTAAACAGCGATACTGACGGAAATATTGGATCAAAGTTCGGAGTTTCCCTTTAACTTGTTTTTCTTTCGTTTGTTGTCGCGCTTTAACACTCTCTTCTTGCTGTGAAACAACCTCTATTAAATCAGACTCTAATGTTTCGGCTATAGAAAAATGAGAGACACTACGCCAGATAACAAAATCAAAATTATCTTTAATTTGTTCAATTAGCTTGAGAGTTAAAGCGCTTTTTCCTATTCCTGTTAGTCCAAAAATATTAATCAGGCGGTTTTTTTGTTCAAGAATGCAGGTTTTTAGGCTATCTAATTCTTGAGTGCGTCCATAAAATATTGTCGGGGTAGGTGCGTCGTCTAAGTCAAGGTAAGGGGTGTCAGAAGCCAGATTTTTTTGTGTGTCGCGGGGCTGTGCAGCATTCCCACAGAAGTTAATGTTATTGATGTCTTTGAAACTGTCTTGAATACTAGATGAAATAATAGAAAACCCTGCTCTTTCTAAAGTAACCCGAACATTAGATTTTGTTACTTTTTCGCCTAAATTGGCTGATAAAGCTTTCCATAATTCTGATGCAACTTCCCTAACATAGTCTACTTTACAGCCGTTTTGTGTGGCGATTTGGGCGTATTTATGCCCCTGTAAGGTTTGTTGTAAGATGTTGCGTTGTAAATCATTTAAGTGTTTTCCCGTTTGCTCGTAAAAAACGTTGTCCGCAAATCTTAAGATTTCCTTAAACTCCATAAAACAACAGGCGAACTATCTTTACTGATTTTTAATGCCAAATTAATCCATATTATCCCACATTTTCTGGGTATTTCCCACATTGAGCGGAAATTAGCTTTTATTTTTCCTAGAAAATCCGATTTTATCTTACCTATTTATTTGCAGGTTGATATAAACCTTACCTTTTTTGCTGGTGTTAAGCTTTTTAGCAAGTTAGAAAAGGAATTACCACTTATGTCAATGGATGCCAACATGAGAAGAGCAATTGAACAAGCTAATGCCGAGGTAGCTAAAGGTTCCTCTGCTTCCTCATCAACAGTTAATAGTTTAATTTCAACACTAGCTGCTTATTTAGCAAATGCAGACTTATCCCCTAGTGATAAAAGCGTCATGCAAGATGGGTGGAAAAAGTTAGAAGAGCTTAAAAATAGAAACAGGTAGTCTTTAGTTCTGTAGGTTGGGTTGAGTTTTATTATAGCCTTACCCAACTTATTTTTTTTTGTGATGGTGCGTTAGGCGCGGTTTGTTAGTTATTGGTGGAAATATTTCAGTTATTACCCGCGCCATAACACACCCTACAGTTGGTAATGGTTACTGATTACCCTGGTGGCCATTTCAGTTGGCGACCGCCGAGAATATGTAAATGCAGGTGGTTAACTGTTTGACCACCATCATCGCCATTGTTAATGACTACGCGGTAGCCGTTAGTTAGTCCTGCTTGTTCGGCTACACGCTTAACAGTTAAAAGAAGGTGTCCTAGCATGGCGTGGTCTTGCGATTCGGCATCAGCTAATTTGGGCAGAGGCTGTTTGGGAATTACCAAGATGTGTACAGGCGCTTGCGGGTTAACGTCTCTGAAGGCAAGGGCGATGTCATCCTCATAAACAATATCCGCAGGAATTTCCCGACGGATAATTTTGCCGAAAATTGTATCTTCTGTGGCACTCATGC
>JBARVL010000558.1:0-4245 GCA_049646245.1 Crinalium sp.
CACTGATGAGATTAATCGCATGAATGAGCAGAAGGTAGAAGGAAGACTGATTGTTTTAACTGGACCGAGTGGTGTGGGCAAAGGCACCTTACTGCGATCGCTAATGCAGAGTCATCCAGAACTATACTTATCTGTATCTGCTACAACTCGCGCCCCTCGTCCCAAGGAAATTAACGGTAAAAACTACTACTTTGTCAGCCGTCCAGAATTTGAACAGATGCTCAAGGCGGATGAACTCTTGGAGTGGGCTGAGTATGCTGGTAATTATTACGGAACTCCTCGCCAACAGGTAGAAGAAAAAATCAAACAAGGCAAGTGGGTAATTTTAGAAATTGAACTCGAAGGGGCAAGGCAAATAGCCAAATCCTTCCCCTCTGCACTAAAGATATTTATTTCGCCGCCTTCTTTTGCTGAATTAGAAAAACGGATGCGCGGTCGAGGTCAAGATGCGGAAGAAGCGATCGCACTCCGTCTCAGCCATGCTAAAACTGAAATTGCTGCTGCTGATGAATTCGATCTCCAAATTATCAATGATGATTTTGAAACAGCCCTTCACAGCCTTGAACAAGCAATCTTTCCCCCTACTCAACCTTAAAGTCTGGTAAAAAGCAAAAACGCCAGAGGAACCTTTGCGTCCCTCTGCGCCACCTTAGCGACCCTTTGCGTTAAAAAAAGATCCCTAATTGTAACAACAACTCAAGTAAACATATCCAAATCCAAAGCTTTTGAACCACCACGTTCTAGCTGACCTAAAACATTACGAAGTTGCCACCAAATCAATAAGCCGATAAAAATTGTCAGTGGGATTGAGATAACATAAGACAGCCAGCTAGGAAAACCAAAAACTTCCAAACCAGCCGAAAGAAATATCGCAACTCCGCCTACCATACCCAGAAATGGCAATTGTAATTGCGATCCTTTCATTTCTGCTAAAGTGCGGGTAGAACGATTTTTTGACCACTCTCCTACTTTTTGTTTTAAAGTTGCTTCAAAGGCAATTCCAGAGGTCATCCCAGCAAACAAACCAACAACGATTAAAAAATATGGCGGCTCAGGTAAGTAGTACACTAATAACTCCTATTAATCAGATACTGGCAGATCTTACAGAAAAGTGAACAAAAAACCCACAGGTAGAAACTTGTGGGATTGTTAAGTATATACGATTAAGCCGCTTATAAATGCTTATTGCTTACTATCAAAAGGCTTGTTAGTAGCTGCGGTTGTGGGTATTGCAGTAGCAACACCTACACTGGAGAATTCTGTTAATGCACCTAATGCTACGTTAAACAGTCGTGCAGGCTTCAATTCATCTTTGACTAGGTTCCAGAGGCGTTTTACTTCGTCAGTATGTAGGCGGTCATCTTGTGTTAAAGCTATAACTAGCTGATTACGCAGGAATTGACCTTCATTTGATAAAAGATACTGTAAACCTAGTTGTGCTGTGGGTAGTAAGTCAAAGTTACCATCGGAACGTGCGATCGCAATCATGTTTTCTAGTCGTTGCCACTGGAATTTACCATCCTTAAACAACACTTCTATCAAGCGCCGTCGCAATTCTGGTGTTTCTCCAGTTAGTAAACGCTTTGCTACATAAGGATAGGCAACTTCTACAATCTTAAACTCAGGATTGATGGTGAGTGCTAAACCTTCCTGAGTTACCAAGGAACGAATAATTAAGGCAAACTTAGCAGGAACTCGGAAGGGATATTCATACATCAAATCCGAAAACTTATCTGTAATTGTCTTAAAATTAAAGTCTCCAACGCTTTCGCCAATTGCATCACCCAATACTTGTTCTAATGCTGGAACAATGGGCATAATATCGGTATCTGGTGTCAGGAAACCGAGTTTCACAAAGTCACTAGCCAAGTCGATGTAGTCTTTATTAATTAAATGAACTATTGAAGTGACTAAGGTTTCTTTGGTATCTTGATCTAGCTGATCCATCATACCGAAGTCGATATAAGCCATGCGACCATCAAGGGTAGCAAACAAGTTACCTGGATGTGGATCAGCATGGAAAAATCCATGTTCTAATAACTGACGTAACCCTGAGTTTACGCCAATTCTCACTAAAGCATCGGTGTCTAAACCTGCGGCTTTGATGCGATCGGTATCTGTTAATTTAAACCCATTAATCCACTCTAAAGTAAGGACGCGGTTGCTACTATAGCGCCAATAGATAGATGGAACTTTAACTGTGGGGTCATCGCGGAAATTAGTGGCAAATTTTTCGGCGTTGCGACCTTCATTGAGGTAATCAATTTCTTCAAATAATTTGACACCAAATTCATCTACAATTAAACTCAAGTCGTGACCGAGATTTAAAGGTAGCCAAGGCGCAAACAATTTAGCAGCCAAGCGCATCAAGTACAGGTCAAGCGTTAAAGTTGGTAATAAATTAGGTCGCTGTACTTTAACTGCTACTTCTTCCCCAGTGTGCAGACGTGCTTTATAAACTTGACCAAGACTAGCGGCTGCAACAGGTAAAGGAGAAATCTCTTGATATGCTTCTCCTACAGTTCGTCCTAGCTGAGTTTCAATAATATTTAAGGCGATCGCATTATCATAAGGCGGTAGTTCGTCTTGTAATTTAACCAGTTCTTCTAAAAAAGCTTTGCGTACTAGGTCGGGGCGTGTCGATAGTGCTTGACCAACTTTAATAAATGTAGCGCCAAGTTTAGTTAGCAGTTCTCGCAGTTGAGTAGCTCTTTTATACTTATTCTGCTCAACTTGATTACTCCACTTATCCCACTGTAAACCTAAGATAAACCCAGCAAAAGATCCGATTATAACAAATGTACGCCAGATAGCTAACCAGGGACGAGAGCGATAGTATTGGGCGATCGCTTCTGGATCGTAGCGCCTCAACTGAGCAAGTTGATGCTGACTCACGCTGTTTCTTTGCCTCTCAAATTATTAAGTTTTGTAAAGCAATCAGCTAGTCTTTCAAGTGCAAGAAACTTTACCTGATCTTGGCTTTCAGTATTACAGATAGCGATTTGCGGGTAGTCCTTGATAAATCTTGCTTAACTCGGCTGGTCACTTTCTTTTCTTTTCTTAAATATAGTATATAAAACTACAAACTTTCTAGCATTTACCGCTTTGGTTAATGTTCCGCAAGTGATTGACCTAGATACTATGGGTTTAATTGCTCCCCGTCTGTAACAGGGCTGTTTCATTGTCGTCAAAGAAAATTAGGGGGCAGAGGGGCAGGGGGAGAGGTTTTTCATTCAATTTGCACAACAGTTTTTAGAGCATCAAAGACTTTATAAACCCGTCAATGTTAAATATTCAAAGGAGATAAATCTGTGATTAAAACTGTTGGATACGCTGCTCAAAGTGCCACCGCGCCGTTGGGTTCGTTCAGTTTTGAGCGACGTGAACCAGGCGCACAGGACGTGCAGATCGAAATTCTCTACTGTGGAGTGTGTCACTCTGACTTGCACACAGTCCGTAACGAGTGGAAAAATACAATTTATCCAGTCGTACCTGGACATGAAATTGTTGGGCGTGTAACCAAGGTTGGTAATGAGGTAAAAACCTTTAAAGTTGGCGAACTAGCTGGTGTTGGCTGTATGGTTGATTCCTGCCGTACTTGCCCTAGTTGCCGCGAGGGTGTTGAGCAATTCTGTGAGAACGGAGCTATTTTCACTTACAACAGCCCAGAAAAGCAAACTGGGAGTATCACCTACGGCGGTTACTCTAACCAAATTGTTGTAGATGAGAACTATGTGCTTCACGTATCTGAAAAACTTGACCTTGCTGGCGTTGCGCCACTGTTGTGTGCGGGTATTACCACCTACTCACCGCTACGGCACTGGCAGGTGAAAAAGGGCGATAAAGTTGGCATCGTCGGTTTAGGTGGTTTAGGACACATGGGGGTGAAGTTTGCTCATGCTTTTGGCGCTCATACGGTGTTATTTACGACATCACCAGACAAGAAAGAGGATGCTTTGCGCCTTGGTGCTGATGAGGTGGTAGTGTCAAAAAATGAGGAGGAGATGAAGCAGCACCTCAATAGTTTTAACTTCATTTTGAATACAGTAGCAGCACCGCACAACCTAGACGCATACACCGAGTTACTCAAGCGCGACGGCATAATGTGTTTAGTCGGACTACCTGATACCCCGCATCCCTCGCCAAGTATTGCTAACCTGATTTTTAAACGCCGTCAACTTGTCGGTTCATTAATTGGTGGAATTAAGGAGACGCAGGAAATGCTCGATTTCTGTGCTGAACATA
>JBARVL010000559.1:0-28713 GCA_049646245.1 Crinalium sp.
TTGACTCGTCCCATGACGCTAATGCAGGTTTGGGGATGTCTGGTAATTTGGATAGTCTGCCCACTCTTGGGCGGTTTACCCTTGATACGTTGGGTTACTTATGCGCTTACAGGTCGCAATTTAGCCAAAATTGGTACTGGTAATGTCTCAGTTTCGGCTGCTTTTTATCATGGAGGAAAGCTTGCTGGTATTCTGTCGGTACTTTCTGAGGCATTTAAGGGAATTGCGGCTGTATTAATTGCCCGTTATTTCTTCCCATCTGACTCAAGTTGGGAGTTAATTGCCTTAATTGCCTTAGTTATGGGGCGCTACTGGATGGGTAAGGGCGCAGGGACAACTAATGTTACTTGGGGTATGGTTGTCCATGACTGGAAAGCGTCGTTACTAATATTGATTATTGGCGGGATAAGTTTTACTATTTTGCGAGATAAAACTTCTGGGCGCTATGGTGCTTTAATCTTAATTCCCTTAATATTGGCGCTATTACACCCCCATGAAGGTGCTAGAATTGCTTTTGCAGTGATTCTTTCTGGTTTAATCGGGTGGATATATCAGAAAATCCCCGATGATTTAGATCTGCGTCCTCAAGAAGCAAAGTCAGAGTCACAAACTGTGTTTCGTTTTTTTCGAGGCGATCGCGCTATAGTTTATTTAGATCGACAGCTTGACCCTAATAAATTTGGGCAAAAAGCAGCTACTCTATCTCAGTTAAAACGCTGGGGTTATCCTGTACCGACTGGATGGGTACTTCCTGCTGGAGATGATCCACAACCTTTAATTGAGTACTTGCAACCATCTATCGAAAAACCTTTGGTTGTACGTTCTTCGGCTGTGGGGGAAGATGATGTATATGCTTCTGCTGCGGGACAATATGAAACAATTTTAAATGTTACCAACACAGAAGCATTGCAAGTTGCGATCGTTCGCTGCATTACTTCTTATGATGAACCTACTGCGGTGCAATATCGGCGCGACAGAGGTATTCCAGATGCTTCAATGTCGCTACTAATTCAACAACAAGTTCCAGGGGTATTTTCTGGTGTTGCTTTTAGTCGTGACCCGATTTTACAACATGGTGATGCGGTAGTAATTGAAGCATTACCAGGAGAAGCTAGTCGGATTGTTTCTGGACAAGTTACACCAGAACATTATCGCGTAAATATTATACCAGCAGATTTAGAAGTTAAGAGTAATTCTGATTATCCGTCTTGGGTAATACCAGATGAGTTAGAACTACCTGTTGAGGGTGAGGGAGATGTACCACCGAGATTAATTCAACAAGTTGCTTATATTGCACGTCAATTAGAAGCACGTTATCTCGGTACACCCCAAGATATTGAATGGAGTTATGACGGTCAAACTTTATGGTTGTTGCAATCACGCCCAATTACAACCTTACAACCAATTTGGACACGAAAGATTGCCGCCGAAGTAATTCCTGGGTTAATTCGTCCCCTTACTTGGTCTATTAATCGTCCGCTTACTTGTGGGGTTTGGGGAGAGATTTTTACTTTAGTTTTAAATAATCGTGCTGAGAAATTAGATTTTAATCAAACAGCTACGTTGCACTATTCCCGCGCTTATTTTAATGCTTCTCTCTTAGGGCAGATATTTTTAAGAATGGGTTTGCCACCGGAAAGTTTAGAGTTTTTAACTAGAGGTGCAAAGTTTAGTAAACCGCCTTTAAGTGCTACCTTAAAAAGTACACCAGGATTAATTCGCTTACTGCGTCGGGAACTAAAATTAGAGGCAGATTTTCAGCGAGATTATGAACGTTATTTTGCTCCAACTTTGAGTAAGTTAAGTAAGCAACCTGCATCTGAGTTATCTCCGCCAGTGTTATTAGAAAGAATCGAGATGATTTTGGAGGTACTGAAGCGGGGTACTTATTATAGTATTATGGCTCCTTTAAGTGCAGCGTTACGGCAAGCGGTGTGGAAGGTTAAAGATGATGAGTTGGATAATAGCCAAACGCCAGAAGTTGCATCAATGCGATCGCTTTTAGAATTAGCTAATGATGCGCGTCATTTATTACCTACTCGTGAACGTACTTCCGAAGGTTCAATTTTATTTGCCACACTTGCAGAAATACCTGATGGTGAGTCTATATTAGAACGCTTCGATCAATGGTTAAATCAGTATGGATATTTAAGTGAGGTAGGTACTGATATTGCTGTGCCTACTTGGAAAGAAGATCCGCGACCTGTGCGAGAATTATTTGCACAGTTTCTTGCTACGGGTAACATAGGAGAAAATGAACCGCACAAACGTATAAAAAGTCAAGGCTGGAAAGTTCAATTAGTACAAAAGCGGTTTACTCTTAAGGGAAAAGTTACTGATATTTATAGCCATTTATTAGCTGAGTTGCGTTGGTGTTTTGTGCAGTTAGAGAAATTATGGTTAGATTCAGGTTTGTTGTCTGAGGAAGGAGATATCTTTTTCTTAAAGTTAGCTGAAATTAGTCTGTTAATTGCGGGTGCTGATTTAGAATTAGCAGATGGAATATCTGAGTTGGTAAGACGTAGGCGATCGCAATTAGAACAAGATGGTCAAATAACCAATATACCTGCTTTAATTTATGGTAATACGCCATCAGTTGCTGCTTTTAATACCAGCAATCAGCAAGCTAGAAATAAACTGCAAGGAATTGGTGCAAGTCCTGGGCAGGTAGAAGGTAAAATTAAGGTGCTGCAAAATTTTCAGGTAGTTGCAGACATTGATCGAGAAACTATTATAGTAGTACCTTACACTGATTCTGGTTGGGCTCCAATATTAGCTCGTGCGGGTGGGTTAATTGCGGAGGTGGGGGGAAGACTTTCTCATGGTGCGATCGTGGCGCGGGAGTATGGTATTCCTGCGGTGATGGATATTCACAATGCTACTCAGTTTTTACAAGATGGTCAGCGAGTTAGAATTGATGGGGCTACGGGAATTGTGGAGATTTTATAGGTTTGGTTATTAGACCTCGTGGTTTTGATCAGAGTTGGATTTTTTAACGCAAAGGGCGCAAAGGTTGGCGCAAAGGGCGCAAAGGAAGAGCATGGACTTTGGCAATGGGTTTATCGAGCATGGCTGCAAACAAGATATAATTTTGAATCATGTATAAATTTAACTATAGCGATGAAAAAATATTTATTTTCAATAACATTAGCTAGCTTATTAATTGAAAGCTTTAATATAGCATCTATTAATGCTATGCCATTTAGTCAGATTTCTATCAAAGCTAATTCAGTAGTAGGTGAGGCTGATACCAGCCCCGCGAAAATTTTAAATGGTAATTGGGAAGGAACTTATGTATGCGGTCAAGGCTTGACCAAACTTAAGCTGATTTTACAGGCAGAGAACGATCATAATGTTAATGCCATTTTTAATTTTTCTGCCCATTATAGTAACCCATCAGTTCCTAGTGGTAGCTTTAGGATGAAAGGAACTTATCAAGAATTTGATGATTTGCCAGAAGGTAGTAATTTATTAGATCTAAAAGCTACAAGTTGGGTAGAAAGATCTAATGGATATGAAACTGTTGATCTGTTGGGAACTATAATAGATGCAGGAAAAAAGATTGTTGGTAGGGTTGACACGCCTAATTGCTCTAATTTTGAATTAATCAAGAGAGATTAAGTTTGGATTTTTTATTAGACCTCGTAGCTTTAATGAAATTTTAGATAATTAACCACAGATGTCCACAGATGCACACAGATGGTATAATAGCAAATCAGCCACGATCACCCCTATAATCTTTTTCTCTTCCTTGGCGTCCTTGGCGTCTTGGCGGTTAATTTAAACAGGGGGTAATGAAAGCGGATTTGGTATAACTGATTGATAGCAATAAGTTTATTGTTGAGTTTAAGAAAGTGCGTAGGCTCAAAGAGCGTCGTAGACATCGCACTTTTTGCTTATTCTAGGAGTCAGGAAAATTTTGCTCTTTTAACAAATAAACTTGATGTTCTCTAATTTCCACTTGATATTGGGTTAATCTATTTTGCCAACCGTCACGAGTACCGATGTCACTGGTATTTTTTAGAAGTCCGGCTGCTTCTTCCTCGCTGGTAAGTTGAGCAAATTCTTCGTAAAGAGGATAATTAGGCGTAACGAAGGTTTCTTTACGATGCAAAATTGGCGGATTTTGGGATTTACTATAATCTCGATATCTCACATTTAAATCCTGCAAGTCAATTTGCATACTGGTCTGTAATGCTGGATGCGGATCAGTATCAAAGTCTGGATAAAACAGATAGGAAATTTTTGGCTTATTTGTATGGAATTTAATTAGAGTTGCACCATCCATCCGTCCAATAGTCCGACTGGCGCAACCTTCGTAAGTTCTCAGGAGTGGATCGAGTTCTGCTAATGCGGAAACATGGACATATAAGGCGGTGGGTAAACGTTTGCCTATCTTACTTTTTTGGCAAGCTGTTTTGATTACTTCCGGTTTACCCAAACTAAACAGCATTTTATCAGCGACTTCACACGCTTCATCATAGTTGCCGAAAAAGGCTTTAATATCGTGTTGTATTTCGGGTGCGAGTTGTTTGAAGGTGGGGCGCTGAGTAAATTGAGTGAGGGCGAGATAAACTTGGATATCGAGAGAGCGACGATATGCGATCGCATCCCATTCTGCTTCGTCAGTTGCTTGCAGAACTACTTTAAAGGCACTCTTGACGCTACCAAATTCCTCAACTAATTCGGGTTCTGCGGGTAGTTCATTTTTAACAGGTAAGCGTCCGCGATCGCTCACAAATTCCATTAGGGGTTGCAGTTGTTCTTCACACTCTTCAAACCGCTTAACAGGTCTACGCACTCTGGGGGTATAAAGGCGGGAACGGAAACGAGAGGCGCGGAAGGTTTCTTTAGCTTGGTCATCTCGGAAAACAAAATATACACCCAGGGCGACTGGTACTGCATCCACGCCGAGAGCATCATCTATATATAGTTTAAGTTCTTGTTGGTCGTAATATTTTTGGAAGGTATTGCGACAGGTAATAATACCATCGTTGTAAGGTGTGTGTGTGATGTTGCGATCGTTTAGTAAAACTTGGGTAGCAACTATTAATACTTGCTGTGTTAATTCCCAAGCTTTGCACAAACTCTCACGTCGTTCTTCTAAATCTTCAATAACGTTGAGTACAAAGCCGAGATTAACTATATCGGAAGGAATTAGGGGAGAGTCAGGGCGATAGTAAGGGTCCCAACCTGCGCTATTAAAACCTCTGTCTATGGTGCGTTCAATATCGCCACCGTGACCGCAACCGTAGTCAAAAAAGGTTTTATCTGCTGTTAATATTTCGGTTTCTATTGCCATCCGCACTGGACGCGAGATGTCAGTACGAACAATTGCTGCTCGATGACGTTCGATTTCTGGCGGTTGTGACAGTGAAGCAACCATAATTAGGTGGCGTTTTAACCAATAGAAATAATTTAAGGTGAAAAATGTCTAACTCTAAATAAAATAATCTTTTTTTAATTTTTCACCGCGATGTTGATTAAGTCTTCAATTTTCTTAATATTGGGGTCGCCTGCGAGATAGCCAATACCGCGATGCAGGTGGAGGCGAAATTGAGTGGCTAGGGTTTCTTTATCTGTGCCTAAGCCGTCGTTGTGACAGCGTTGCTTGAGGGCGATGATTAAGATGTCGGCTAATTCTCCGCCAAAGACGCGCCAGGTCATTTCGACGTTGCTATCGGTAATGATGGGGACGGGGGAGGGGATGGTGGGTTCGGCGAGGGAACGGCAAAATGCCCAGCGACAAAGGATATTCCATTGATCGATTTTGGTGAAGCGTTTTAGTTTTGTTAGTTGGTCTTTGGCTGTTTGGGATAGTTTGATGGTGTTGATGGGGGGTTCCATAGTGGTTTGGGGTTGCCGAAGTTGATCAGTAATAGGTAAGGCTTTGATCATATTTACACAGTCACCAGCCCTTGGCGAGGCTAGTTGGTAACTTGGGAGAGAGAGGCGATCGCATCAAGCCTAAACAAGCGTGCGATCGCTCCATTCAAAGCAGCAACACAAATCTATCTTTGCGTACCTTTGCGTAATACTTTGCGTACCTTTGCGTTCCCAAATAAAAACCTATTAACCTTTAGGTCGTTGAATCACCTTCTCCACAACCCGCCTTTTAGCCTTCGGATCGATCGCAATTAAACGCACATACTCACCAACATGATCTAATAAACAACTTTCAACGGCTGAAATAGCTTTCGACTCATGGTTAGCAGTAATAGGCGCACAACTTCTCCACGCATTACTACGAAAATGTCGCTCATCAGCGTATTCCATTGCAATGCGATAACCGCCGTTGATTATTTCTTTTACTTGCTGCAATACGTCTGGATTTAATTGATTTGTTTCTACATGACCGTTGCCGCTACCTGCACTATATTCTTTATAGTATTGCTGCTGTTTGGGTTGCTCCTGTACTACCTGCTTCTGAGTAGGATGAGAATTTTCAGATGGTATAACTTGTTGAGTAGTATTTAAGCGATGTGCGTTGTATTCTTCTACTAAACGTGAAGTTTGGACTCGCTGCTGTTCTTGCGCCATTAAGTTGCCAAATTCAATTAAGCGAGATAAACTAAAATCAGGTTTCTTAAATGTTGGTGGTCCATCAACACTATTGACGACAGCAGAAGAAACTTTGTTATAGCCGACTTGATGGATAAACTGGCGGATTTGTTCATCATAAATGCGCGATCGCAATGCACCAAAGAAATCAACTGCTTGAGTAACAAAATTATCCACCAACTGTGCAATCTCACTTTCAGATAATCCATCTTCAGAATAAATACCACGAACAATCCCAACTTTTTCATCTCTAGTCGGTTCCCAATGAAACTTCTCCATCCGACCATCTCTAATTAATGGTGCGTATAAAGTTGTAAAATCATTACCTGTAACCAGAATTGGTACGCGGTGCAAAGGTGTAGAATCATAACTACCAGGCAATTGCACATTAGTCGGGTTATCGGCAATATTCATCAGAGTGGCGTTGACCATCTGAGTATTTACCGTGTATTGAGTACCTTGATCGAACCTTCCTGCGCCAGCATCTAAATCATTAATCATCAATACGCACATCTTACCGCGCACTTTGATTAACTCTGCTGCTTCCCGATAACGCAGACGGACTAAGCGTGATGGATCTCCCGCATCTGGACTTTCTAATTCTCCAGCCGACATATGGACAACTTCTATGCCCATGCGTTGAAATACTAACTCGCATTGAAAAGTTTTGCCCTCTCCCTTACGTCCATGAATGCCGAGAATTAAGGGGACTCTAACACCAGGGAGATCTAAGAAATTTTTGGTAATGTGAACCGCAAGTTTGTCGAGGAAGCGAGGAGAGATGTAATAGCTCATCAGTTGGTTAAGATTAATTGCGACTATTGCCCTATTGTGATCATTTTATGACAGACCAGGGTTTGCAACTTAAGTATGGCTGTTGAGGAAATGCGATCGCCTGATTTTTCCCAGTCCAGAGATAATAAATATATCTTTTGATAGACGTATTATTTGATGAACAATTAAACCTGGTAAATTAATCTGCATCTAAATGACAAAATTCCCTTACGATCAATTTTCCAAAGAATATCTCCAAGAGTTATTAACACCTCTGGGGCAAGTAGAAACTAGCCGTGAAGTCCCAGGAGAAACACGCTATGTAGATGTTTTGTTTACGCCCGCACCCCAACCACAAGCAGATCCACAAATGCTGGGGTTGCTAGGACAGATAACTTCTCATCCCTGTTTATTAGAACCTTTCCGCATGGCAGTCAGACCATCAGAAGTTCGCAGTTGCCTCAGCAAGCTATTTGATGTTTTTGCAAAATTAGAAAACCAAGCACAGCGCAACAAAACTCGAATATCGGAAGTAAATTTACCTTTTCTGTGGATACTTTCTCCCACCGCCTCGACAACACTTTTAGATGGATTTAACGCTAGACTCGATTTAGAGAATTGGCAACCAGGAATTTACTTTCTGGGGGATTATTTAAAAACAGCGATCGTTGCCATTCATCAATTGCCACGTACTGAAGAAACTCTTTGGCTGAGATTGTTGGGCAAGGGGAGAGTTCAAGAGCAAGCAATTGATGAACTAGAGGCACTACCAACAAATCATCCTCAGCGAGATACAGTTTTAGAGTTGCTACGCAGCTTAAGAGCTATTTTAGAAACAAGCTCAGATTTGGAACAGGAGGATAGGAATTTAATTATGCGACTATCAGCAGTGTACGAACAACGGCTGGCAGAAGCCACACAGCAAGGCATTCAGCAAGGAGTGAGAGAGGAACGCCGAGCGATGATAGAAAATTTCCTCAAGGCACGGTTTGGCTCTTTAGACGAGCAACTAGCGGCAATTATTCAACCTTTGCTGGAGTTGTCGCCAGAAGAGTTTACCTCGTTGCTTTTGCAATTATCTCGTGAGGAACTCTTAGATAGGTTTAGAGGTTGAACTAAATTTTGGCTATATTCTATGCAGCAAAGCATCTAATAAAAGCTTTGGGCTGATAGCTAAGGTGCTAACCGCTATAGAATAAAGCTGATAAGTAACTTCAATAAAAAACAGATGCGAATACTGGCACTTGTCCCAGGCGGGATTGGCGACCAAATTCTGTTCTTCCCGACGATTGATGACCTGAAACAGAATTACCCGGACGCGCAGATCGATGTAATTGTCGAACCTAGATCTATGGGTGCGTATCGGGTATGCAAGTCTGTGAATGAAGTTATGCGGTTTGATTTTAGAAACCGTAACGGCATGGCCGATTGGGGGAATTTGCTAGGTATTATTCGCGATCGCGAGTATGATTTTGCTGTTTCTCTAGGACGTAGTTGGGGCGTAAATTTCCTACTCTGGTTGACAGGAATTGCTACTCGTGTTGGTTATAGCAGTGGTCTTAAGGAAGCATTTATTTCCCACCCTGTACCACTAAAAACCGAGCAGTACGCTGCCGAGATGTACCACGATCTGATCAAAGGTATAGATATAAATTCACCTTGTCCACCTCTTGCCGTCAACGTTCCTAAACAAGATATTGAATGGGCAGAAGTTGCACAGCAACGGCTGGGTATTAACGAAACTGGTTATATTTTGATTCATGGCGGTTCTAGCCAAATCTCTCAGAGTCAAGGCATTGACAAAACCTACCCAGTTAAGAAATGGCAACAAATCATTGAAGACATTCAACAGCGACAGCCAAATCTCCCAGTGGTAGTAATCAACGGGCCAGACGATCAAGCATTTGTCAGCAGTTTGTTAGGATATTGTCCAAACGTGAAAGTAATTTCACCACCGGATATTGGTAAATTAGCGGCGCTGATTGCTGGTGCGAACTTGATGCTTTGTACAGATAGTGCGCCAATGCACGTAGCTGTAGCAGTTGGGACTTATTTAATTGCTTTATTTGGACCAACTGAGGCGAAAAAATTATTGCCTCATAGCGATCGCACTATTGGTTTACAATCTTCCACACGCTCGGTAGCAGATATTCCTCCCGCAGATGTGCTTGAAAAAATTTGGCACGGCTAAATCAGCACTATCCCTCGACCGTGATGGAGTTCTAAGCGCCATCAAGGATAATTATTGTAGAGACGTTGCATACAACGTCTCTATATTGTATTTACTGTCCTAAAGGCTGATTGCAGGTTAGTTAGCGATTTGTATTGTTATATCTGGTGAGAGATAAAAATTAAGGCGAGTATGCCGCAATACTTTGGAAAACTACCGATTAATCAGCAACCCTGGTCAACTCTTGACCCAGTAACAGCTATTGAAAAAGATGAACGCCACATCTATCTAAAGTGTGGAGATCCAAATATTGCTATTAGTGTATTAGCAGCTAATTTAATTCGAGTACGCCTCTCACCAACGGGAAAATTTAAATCTAGTCGCTCTTGGGCTGTAGCATTAGATGATAGTGAATGGTCAGTTGTGCCGTTTGAAGTAAAGGAAACAACTGAAAATATCGAAATTACCACAGCACAAATGCGGGTGTGTATTCAACGAGAAGGTTGTCAGATTCAATGTTATGACTTAGAAGGACGACCTTTTGCACACGATACCGATCCTAGTATGGGTTGGCGGATGGGTGCGATCGCCAATTGGAAACGCATTGAAGCGGATGAGCATTTCTACGGGTTTGGTGAGCGTACAGGGTTACTAGATAAGCGCAGTGAAGTAAACACAAATTGGACAACTGACGCACTTGATTATGGCTTGTTAACAGATGAGATGTATCAAGCCATTCCATTTTTTATGGCGTTGCGTCCTCATGTGGGATATGGCATATTCTTTAATACTACATTTTGGAGCCAATTTGATATTGGTGCAGAACAACCTGGTGTTTTGCAAATGCAAACACAGGGGGATGAGTTAGATTACTACATCATTTATGGTGCTGAACCTGCGGAAATTATTCGCACCTACACTCAACTAACAGGTAGAATGTCACTACCGCCAAAATGGGCGTTAGGTTATCACCAGTGTAGATGGAGTTATGAATCAGAAACCGTAGTGCGCGAACTTGCACAAGAGTTTCGCCGCCGCAGTATTCCCTGTGATGTGATTCATTTAGATATTGATTATATGCAGGGATATCGCGTATTTACTTGGAGTTCTAAACGTTTCCCGGAACCAGAAAAATTAATTAGTAATTTAGCACAGGATGGTTTTAAGACTGTAACAATTATCGATCCAGGCGTTAAGTATGAACCAGAGGCAGATTATCACGTTTTTGATCAGGGAATAGAAAAAGATTATTTTGTGCGTAGTGCTGATGGTAAATTATTTCACGGTTATGTCTGGCCTGATAAAGCAGTTTTTCCTGATTTTTTGCGTGCTGATGTGCGGGAATGGTGGGGAAGTTTACATAAAAGTCTGACAGATATTGGTATTGCTGGTATCTGGAATGATATGAATGAACCTGCATTAGATGACCGACCTTTTGGCGATCCTGGTAATAAAATATCCTTTCCTTTGGATGCACTGCAAGGGGCTGAAGATGAACGTGCTACCCATGCTGAAACACATAATTTATATGGGTTAATGATGGCGATCGCATCTGCTCAAGGGTTAGAATTACGTGCAGAGCGATCGTTTGTGCTGACAAGATCAGGTTATGCTGGTGTGCAGCGTTGGTCATCCGTGTGGATGGGTGATAACCAATCTTTGTGGGAACATTTAGAAATATCCTTACCCATGTTATGCAATATGGGGTTATCCGGTGTCGCGTTTGTTGGTTGTGATATTGGGGGGTTTGCGGGGAATGCGACAGCAGAAATGTTTGCGCGATGGATGCAAGTAGGGATGCTTTACCCATTCATGCGCGGACATTCAGCCATGAGTACAGCGCAACATGAACCTTGGGTATTTGGCGATCGCACTGAAAAAATCTGCCGAGAATATATTAACCTACGTTATCAACTACTTCCATACATTTACACCCTATTCTGGGAAGCAGCAAATACAGGCGCACCTATTTTACGACCCTTACTTTATCATTATCCCAACGACACCAAAACCTATACACTCTACGATCAAGTATTACTCGGTTCCTCATTAATGGCTGCGCCGATATATCGCCCAGGAGTTGAACATCGCGCCGTTTACTTACCCGAAGGTGTTTGGTATGACTGGTGGACTGGGGAAAGATACGAAGGTGAAACTCATATTTTGGCACACGCACCATTAGAAATCATGCCACTTTATGTCAAGGCTGGTGCAATTATTCCGATGATACCAATAATGCAATATGTCGATCAACATCCTGTTGAGCAGTTAACATTACGCATTTGGTCTGGTACAGGTGAGTTTACCTTGTATGAAGATGATGGTCGCACCTTTGAATATAAAAATGGTGCTTATGCAACTACAAAATATAGTGTGCGTGAAGCAGGGGAGGAAATTTTAGTAGAAATAGCAGCGTGTGAAGGTAACTGGACACCAGCAGCGCGGGAAATTATTGTAGAAGTGGTTGGCGTAGGGGAACAAAGGTTTGCTGATGATGGTACAGCGCGAAATCTGAGATTTTCTCAGTTTGGTTAAGATAACTGTAAGTTTTGTTATACAACATCCAAGCTAAAAATACTCCGCTTACCTTTGTTTATGAGCAATAACGACTTACTTAGTCACATTGATCGAGATCCCTACTTTCTACCATTAGAAGACTTACAAAAATTGATTCAACAGATTCTACAGCAACGAGGTTCTAAAGCTTCTAACTTGGCTACTTTATACGATAGAATAGGCAATTTGTACCAAAATAGGCTAGAAAAAGGCGAGTTTCAAGATTATCAAAAGGAACAAGCTTTAGCTATTGAGTATTTTCGCAAGGCTATTGATCTTCAAAAATCTCTGGATTTAAAAGCCGACTTAACTATTAGTCTGGACAATTTGGCAGCATTCTACAACTCGCAAGGAAGTTACACTGAAGCCGAACCATTGTATCTGCAAGCATTAGAATTAAGGCAAAGTTTATTGGGTAACGACCATCCTGATGTGGTAACTAGCCTGAACATTTTGGCAGCATTCTACGAGTCGCAAGAACGCTATAGCGAAGCCGAACCATTGTATTTGCAAGCTTTAGAATTAAGACAACGCTTATTGGGCAATGACCATCCTGATGTGGCAACTAGCTTGCACAATTTGGCTAGTCTATATTTCTGGCAAGAACGCTACAGTGAATCTGAACCATTGTATCTGCAAGCATTAAAATTAAGGCAACGTTTATTGGGCAACGACCATCCTGATGTGGCAAATACCCTGCACAATTTGGCAAGTCTCTACTTATTAGAGGGACGCTACAGTGAAGCCGAACCCTTGTACCTGCAAGCTTTAGAATTAAGGCAACGTTTATTGGGTAACGACCATCCTGATGTGGCAACTAACCTGAGCAATTTGGCTAGCCTCTATTTCTGGCAAAAACGCTACAGTGAAGCTGAAACCTTGTATATGCAAGCTTTAGAATTATGTGAGCGTGTTTTGGGTGTCAATCATTTCGATACAGTTAGAATCAGTAAAATGTTAGATAATTTGCGTGCTGCGATCGCCTCTAAAAATTCTCCATCACTACAGTAAAATATCTCATTATATTATTTTGAGTTATATCAAGTTTAAGAAGTTTTTTAACCGCAGATAAACGCAGATAAACGCAGATATTTTTCCCTGATTAATCAATTTTGTAATAAATTTTTAGTTGAGGAACGAAACCCAACACTTTCCATACTGTGTTGGGTTGAGCGTAAGTGAAACCCAAACTACAACTATCCTTAACTGAACCGTATTAGATTATAATAATATTTTTATTTAATCAAATGCCGTACAAGTACTTTATTACTTTTAAGGTTATTCAATGAGCAATAAACCTAAGATTTTTTCTTTTTTTGCTGGTTCAGGATTTCTAGATTTAGGCTTTGAACTGAATGGATTTAACATAGCTTATGTAAGTGAGATTTATTCTCCCTTTATGCAGGCATATCGTTACTCTCGAAAAGCTCTCAACTTATCTTTACCAGAATATGGATATTATGAGGGAGAAGAGGGAGATATTAGTAAACTGACGGAAGGACAACAAGCCCTACGTCTGTCGTCTTTAATAGAGGATGCACGCAAAACTACTGATATTATTGGGTTTATTGGTGGCGCTCCTTGCCCTGATTTTTCAGTTGCTGGAAAAAACAGAGGAAGTGAAGGAGATAATGGAAAGCTTTCCGCTTCTTATATTGAATTAATTTGCCAACAGAAACCTGATTTCTTTCTATTTGAAAATGTTAAAGGCTTGTATAAAACAAAAAAGCATCGCTCTTTTTTTGAGCAACTTAAGTATTCCCTTAATAATTTAGGTTATTTATTAACAGAATGCTTAATCAATGCTATAGAATACGGTGTTCCACAGGATAGAAGTAGAATAATTCTTATTGGCTTTACAAAAGAATTAATAACTAATAAAGGAATTAAGATTGCTGACAATGTTAAAGAACTTCCTGATGGATTTTTTGATTGGAAAAAATATATTATATACCCAAAATGCCAAGCATTTTCTTATCCTTGGTCTTCTACACACCCATTTGTGGAAGATTCTACGCTTTCTTTCCCCAATAACGTTCCTGAAGAACTGACTATTGAATACTGGTTTAGAAAAAATGATGTATTAAATCATCCAAACTCTGAACACTATTTTAAACCAAGAGCCGGACTAAAAAGGTTTACTACTGTTGCTGAAGGAGATGATTCAAAGAAGTCTTACAAGCGGCTTCACAGATGGCGTTATTCTCCTACAGCTTGCTATGGCAATAACGAAGTACACTTACATCCTTACAAAGTGCGTCGTATATCCGTAGCTGAAGCTTTAGCTATACAATCTTTACCTAGAGATTTTATTTTACCAGAAAATATGTCACTAACTAATATGTTTAAAACGATTGGTAATGGTGTTCCTTATTTAGCTGCGAAAGCAATTGCTCAAAGTATCCTTGAATTTCTAACAACACCTGAATTACGTTACGTGCCACCAGCCAGTAAGCAGTTAGAGTTACCACTGATGTTGTTTTAAGCATTTTCAATAGCAGCTTGAATTAGAGGCTCTAAATTTGATTTTCGGTTGTATAAATATGTACCATCTACTAACTTAACATTTTGTTCCAATGCCATACCATGAGGGGTAATTGCTTTACTAAAAATGCTCTTATCCGCAGGGGTTAAAGTACTTGCAACCATGTAATATTTCCAAGGTTGATCCAATAAGTAGCCCATTGCTTTAATCATCGCTGCCTCAAACAAAGGTTGATAACGACGATCAGAACGGTTGGAAGTTTTAAGAGAAACTGCTGCCTTCAACTCTCCTACCTGTATTTTTCCTTTTAAAAAATTATACAGCGCCAAAGTATCAGGAGTTTTTGCTTGCTGTGCTAAAAGAGATTGAACAGATGTTGTAATATCAGTATTAGCAAGGACAACGATCACATAATCTGGGCTTGGCAAGAAAATATTATTTTTAAACGGTGTAATCTTAGCTAAAGCCTTTCCAGTATCGAATTCATCTTTACTGAATAAACTTAGGAATTTAGAAGATACTTCATCTGAGTCTTCTTTTTGTAATCGTGAGTCTGGCAAAGAAAATACAGCAATACATTCATTAGTCTTTTGATTTATATCAAGGGCAATTTCAGATAACAATGTAGTCGCTATAAACTCATTCCATCGTCCTGCTGCGTTGTTAAGAGCGCCTACTTCAGGATACTTACCGTACTTTTCTCTAAAAGCTTCTCTTGTAGTATTTTTTATCCAGCTTATTATTTCATTAACAGATAAATTATTATCTAGTTTAGTGACTAATTCCGTTGACAAATCTCTATAAATTATTCTGCTATTGATTTGAACTTTATCCCCATCCTTTTTTGTAAACCATTCGATATTATTAACCATTTTTTGTGTCTCCCTCAATTCCATAATTAGCAAAGAGGGCAGAAACAGAAATATCGAGCGCATTTGCTAGTTTTTCAATGTTGACTAGCGAGGGATTACGGGAACCTCTCTCAATGTCTGAAATATACGTGCGGTGGATTTCAGATCGAAAAGCAAGCTCTTCTTGTGAAAAACCTAATTCGCTCCTACGTTGCTTTATCGCCAATCCAAAGCGGTGCTTAATATCTAGTTCGCGTTTTTGCCTCACTAGATAATAGTGGTGGAGTCTTATACTATCCGTCTACAGACTATAAGTGACAATAAAAGCCTAAATAAGTTAAAATGGCAACTATAGAACTGCTAATTAATCAATTTTGTAATAAAGTTTAATGTGCAAATATATCTTGATATTGCAGCAAATCAAGAGAAACTATTGTAGGTAAACATTGAAAACATTCTTGCGCGAGTTCCCATCTTTCCTCACGCTTGAGCATATCCATTAATGTTTGTCGCACACTTAATAAATAGCGCACATCGTTAGCTGCATATTTGAGTTGCTGTTCAGATAAATTGGCAGCATTTCCCCAGTCAGAACTTTGAGCAGTTTTATCAAGTTCTACTCGCGCTAATTCTTGCACAACTTCTTTAAGTCCGTGACGTGGCGCATAAGTTCTAGCTAATTTACTGCCAATTTTAGTACAGAAAATCGGGTTGACATAAATATCAAGATGATGGCGCAACATTGCCACATCAAACCGCGCATAGTGAAATATTTTAACAATATTGGTAGCTTCAAATAGCTTTTTTAAGTTCGGTGCTTCTGTTTGCCCTTTAGCTATACGCACAACGGTAACTCGATCTTGATCGTCGCATAGTTGTACTAAACATAAGCGATCGCGCCAAGGTAATAATCCCATTGTTTCTGTATCAACTGCGATCGCCTCAGCTTCCATATACTGAGACAACATCTCATCAGAAAGATCGCGATCGCAAACCTGAAAATCTGCAAAATCCATGCTTATCACCGACGTTTAATGAAAATCTGGGTAAAGTAATATTCACCCTTGGCATTCTTAGCAACACCAATCCCAGTTAAATCATAGTCCCCAACCATGTTTTTTTGATGACCAGGACTTTTGATCCAACCTTGAACTGCTTGCTCACCTGGATTACTATAACCTTGGTTGTAAGCAACATTTTCAGCAGCGCCACGATAGGTAATTGAACGTGCGATCGCTTTTACTCGTTGATCAAATCCCTCATGGCTAAACGGAACACTACCATTCGCCATCGCCTGACTATGCGCCCTTGCTTGTTCGCTAATGCGAGAGTCTAAAGTCAAAGGTGGTAAGTTGCGAGACTGACGATATTGGTTTACTTGTGCGTTAATAGACTGTTCCAAAGTTTTAAGGGAATTATTACTGATTCTTTTCGAGGAAAATAATTTTGATACAGTTCTATTTGTTGGTGATGTTACTTTATTTCCACTAGATACATCACAACCAAATGCGCTACCAGCAATTAACAAACTGCCTAAAGCTATACCACTAACTACAAATCGTACCATAAATATTAATTTCCAAATTATTATGCAGTTATGACGAACTGGAAATAAATTTTGTGCCTGTAAAACAGTAAACAGTTAGCTTTTAGCAATTAGTTAATGAAGATTCACTGTTTACTGTTTACTGTTCACTGTTTACTGTCCTAACAACTTAGCCACTGTATGCACATCCTTATCCCCACGTCCAGAACAATTGATCACAATGCGGGGGCTACCTGTAAGAGTCGGACAGAGAGTTTCTAGATATGCGATCGCATGAGATGTTTCTAGTGCTGGTATGATTCCCTCTAACTGGGAAAGCCTTTGAAATGCTGCTACAGCATCCTTATCTGTCACACTATAATACTCAGCCCTAGCAATATCTTTTAAATAACTATGCTCAGGACCTACACCAGGATAATCTAACCCAGCACTAATAGAATGCGGCTCAACTACCTGCCCATCATCATCTTGCAATAAATAACTCATTGCCCCATGCAATACACCAACTCTTCCCTTAGTTAAAGTTGCCGCGTGTTTGTCTGTATCAACACCTTCGCCAGCAGCTTCAATACCAATTAGTCGTACACTTGGCTCACGTACAAACTCATAGAATAGTCCCATCGCATTTGAGCCACCGCCCACACAAGCTAAGAGAATATCTGGTAAACCGCCCCATTTTTCTTGTGCTTGAGCGCGAGTTTCTTCACCGATAATGGTATGGAAATCGCGTACTAACATTGGGTAGGGGTGAGGACCTGCAACTGAACCTAGAATGTAGTGAGTATTTTCTACATTTGTTACCCAATCTCGAATAGCTTCGGAAGTAGCATCCTTTAATGTTCCTGTACCTGCTGCTACTCCACGCACTTCAGCACCCATTAACCGCATCCGAAACACATTCAGCGCTTGACGTTCCATATCATGTACGCCCATATAAATGACGCACTGTAACCCAAACCTTGCACATACGGTTGCGGTAGCTACACCATGCTGACCTGCACCAGTTTCAGCAATAATACGTTTTTTACCCATCCGCTTTGCCAGCAATACTTGCGCCAAAGCGTTATTAATTTTATGAGCGCCTGTATGATTAAGGTCTTCTCGTTTTAAGTATATTTGCGCTCCAGTACCGTCTGGTCTAGCATAATGAGTCGTCAGACGTTCAGCAAAGTATAAAGGGCTAGGTCTGCCGACATAATCCCGCAATAGTTGTTGTAATTCTTGTTGAAAATCAGGATCTTTGCGGTATTGGTGAAACGCAGTTTCTAGCTCACTAAGAGCAGGCATTAATGTTTCTGGGACATACTTACCGCCAAAGCGTCCAAACCTTCCGAGAGAGTCAGGTTGCTGGGTAGATGTGTCGGTATTTGCTTGGGAAGTAGGATAAATGGGAGTTGTGGTCACTGGCGATCGCTCTTTATGACTGATTAGCCTTAATTATAGAGAAGAATCTAGAAGTCAGAATTAAGGATTTAGTTATTACGCCAGCAGCCCTTGTAGGAACCCTTGGCACCAAAAAGTTATGCCGACACACCGTTGATCATATATAAACCCGCCCTAACAGAGACGGATTATTTCTTGCTCACTGCTATATGTGCGTCTGGGCGGGTTTATGACAATTCAAAATGTGAATATAAGTTGATCTGTCAACCCGCCCCTACTGCTATATCTTAAATAAATAAGTCTGTATGCGATCGCCAAATACCTTATATGTCTTCTTCAAAACGAAAGTCCTCTGACTCCCAATCATCTCCTTCAAATCGGATAATTTACCGTGAATTCGGCAGCAATGATAACTCTTCTGCTGTAGAAAGACCAAATATAGAACTACCCCCCGCACAACAAAATCCTAGAGTGCAAGCATCACGCAAAGGACGCAAGGGGAAAACAGTTACAGTAATTAACAATTTGCAGCTAAAAGAAGAAAATCTCGAAGCCTTGCTGAAGCAGTTAAAATCTCAATGCGGTGCTGGTGGCACTATTAAAGACAATGAAATTGAAATTCAGGGCGATCATACTCAAAAAATTGCCCAATTTTTAATTAGCTTAGGTTACAAAGCTAAAATCAGTGGCGGCTAATTCCGACTTTTGCTCAGTATTTATACGCAGTTCCTTTGATGATAGTTGCGTCCATACACCAAAAAATATGGATTTCAAGCGAGATATTGCGTAAATCTTCCTGAGAGTGTTGACACTCTTCGCCCTAGAAGTGCGGAGATTCTTCATTCAACGTCAGAACTTGCTCAACCAGGCTTGCGCCAAGAAGAGTAGCGGCTCCGACTCCTGAAGCGTTACTTTCGGTTTGCCCAACCGTAGATTTTGCTTTATGCAAAATGATTAACGCCGAATTTTCATCCCTGTGAAGCTTAAAACCACAGACACAAACATGAGTTCTCGTGCTAAGAGATTTTTTAACAATTCGTTTGCACTTGTAACATTCTTGGCTTGTGTAGTGGGGAGGGACGGCAATAGCTAATTTTCCAAACTTGGTAGCAAAATACTCAATCCACTGCCTGAACTGATACCAACTAGCATCAGAAATAGACTTAGCTAAACAGTGATTTTTGAGCAGATTTGCTACTTTTAAGTTTTCATAGGCTATCAAGTCGTTAGACTTACAAACGTTACGCGCAAGTCTCTTTGCGTGTTCATTCCGTTGCCTACTTACTCTTAAATGTTTCTTAGAAAATCTAACTCTTGCTTGACGACGATTACTTGAACCTTTATGCTTTTTGTAGATTTGACGTTGAGCGTGTTTGATATTATCTTCAGCCTTTCTTAAAAACTTCGGGTTTGGTTCATGGTGTTGGCTTGAATCAGTATAGAAACTTTCCAACCCAACATCTAAACCAATCTCATTACCCGTTAAAGGCTGAATATCAAGACATTCAATATCGAGACAAAACTGACAGTAATAGCCATCTGCGCGACGGACTAACCTAACCCGTTTAATAGATTTAACGGGGTAGGTGTGAATATCCCATTTACCCAACAGTTTTAGCTTACCAATACCTTTTTTATCAGTAATCGTGATACGTCTTTTTGTTGGATGAAGTGACCACCCAGTAGTTTTATACTCAACTGAGCGATTATCTTTCTGGAATTTAGGATATCCTTTTTTTCCTGGTTTGTTGGATTTGCAATTATCGTAAAACCGAGAAATTGCCACCCATCCACGCTCCGCAGATGCTTGTACTGCCATTGAGTTCAGGTCTTTCACAAAGCCAAATTTATTGCGTAGTTCTGTAGAATATTTATTTAAAGCAAATCTATTAACTTTTGCATCTTGTGGTGCGTCCATCCAATATCTAATTACTTTATTACGGATAAACTGCACCGTTCTGATCGCTTCATCAATAGCCTTATATTGGCAAGATTTAGCCTTAACTTTATATTCTAGAACTAGCATTGATTCGACCCCTCAACGTATTAAATATATTATATTGTATATACAGACGTTTGAGTGTGTGGTTTTATGAAAAATCGTAGATTAGATATTAAACTTACTGATTATGAATTACAGCAACTAGAAGAAGAAGCCCAAAGGCGAGGCATGAACAAGTCTGAATTGATCAGGAGTTTAATAGCTCGTTTTCCTGCGCCATCGAAAAAGCCGTCCTCCACTACGTTAAAGGACGGGGTTTTAAACCCAAATCTTTGATAACAAAATCAGGACTTACGCACAGTACCGCGTGTGGCTAGAATAGGTATGACATATTTAAATTAGTATATGACAATAGCCAAACTAGGGGAACGCTATCAAATTGTTGTTCCCAAGGAAGTGCGAGAAGCATTGGGTCTAAAACCAGGCGATCGCATGGATGTGCAGATAGTTGATGGTAAAGTGGTTATGGTTCCCCAGACCAGTTATACCTCGCGTCTGTTTGGCAAGCACCGCAGCTTGTGGCAAGGCGAAGATGCTGTAGATTACATCCGCAGCGAAAGAGAATCATGGCGCGACTAGAGGAGTTAGTTGGGGCAAAAGTTGCTCTAGACACCGTAATTTTTATTTACGCCCTGGAAGGAAACCCAGAATTTGGCGATCGCGCGGTCAAGATTTTAGAGATGATAGAACAGGGAAAATGCCGAGGGTTTGCTTGCGATTTAGTATTGGCAGAACTGATGGTTAAGCCTTTGCGAGAGGGAAAACTAGAAATTGCCCAAGAGTATGCCAATGAATTACCAAAATTTCCTAATTTAACCTTTCGTAGTATCACTCAAGCAATTGTAATTGCAGCAGCACACCTCAGAGGAAATAGTAATTTAGGTTTAATTGATAGCTTACATTTAGCAACGGCTGTGGAAGCTGGATGTACAGTTTTTCTTACTAATGATGCTGCCATACGTCATCCCGTAGCAGGTTTAGATATTTGGATGCTGAGTAAGATTGAGAATTAACTAAATTAATCCTGGGGAAGAAATTTTGCTCCCTCCCCGAAACGGAGAGGGGTGGGGAGGGGTTTTTCCGATTTATGCTCATTGGTCTATTAGAGATTAACTGCTGATAGCAGCGCCTTGGGTATCAATTTGCAATGCTTTGACATCAGCTTTGATGCCATGTTGTTGCCACGCATCTGTCATTGCTGTGACAACTGCTGGGGCAATAAATGTATCTGCTAAAGCTAATAAAGTTGGTCCAGCGCCACTTATTACCATGCCATAAGCACCAGCAGCGATCGCAGCAGAATATACTGCATCATAACCTGGAATCAATGCTTGACGGTAAGGTTGATGAATCTTATCTTGCAGTGCAGCTTGCAACCAACTTTTGCGCCCACTTTCTAACCCACGTAATAACAAACCTAGATGCGCGGTATTAAAAATAGCATCAGCACGACTATACTCACTTGGTAATACTCGCCGGGCTTCCGCCGTTGAAAGTTCAAAATCTGGAATAGCTACAACTGGCACAATATCACTATGCCAGGGAATATCACAAATTTCCCAATTAGTTAAAGTTTCTTTTTCCGGTGTTGGTTGTTGGTTTAAACCTGTAGCTGCTAAACGACACCCCCCCAACAATGCAGGAACAACATTATCAGGATGTCCTTCAAGTGCGATCGCACATTGCATGACTTCATCTTGACTTAATGGTGATCCAGCTAATACATTAGCACCAACTAACCCACCGACAATAGCTGTCGCGGAACTACCCAAACCTCTAGCAAGGGGTACACCCAACTCAATTTCAATTTTTACAGGTGGGGGAGTTTTACCTAAATGCTGATATAACTTGAGAAAAGATTGATAAGCAAGATTATCAGATCCAGTATTAACTCGGTCAGCTTCTACACCACTGACAATAATTTCAACTGTTGCTTGCTCAGGAAGTAGAGAAAATTTAAATTGATTATACAGCGTTAAAGCTGCTCCGATGCAATCAAAACCAGCGCCAAGATTTGCAGTTGTGGCGGGAACAGTGACGGTTACAGTAGTAGGAATAGCTGGCATTTCTAAATGATAATGGTGGTATACGAGGGGAATTGTGTACGATCGCAGCTTACGAAGAGATCCCCCTAAATCCCCCTTAAAAAGGGGGACTTTGATTGACTTCTCCCCCCTTTTTAAGGGGGGCAGGGGGGGATCTAGGTTTCAAGCGTAGCTTTAGTCCTAATGATAGGGATTTTTAACCACAGATGAACACAGATAAATACGTCATTGCTTATTGCTAATTGTTAATTGAGTTGTGCAACTAGCTGATTTTCTAATAGTGTTTGATGTGTTAATAAGTCTTCTACGGTTATTCGTAAAGAACGTTGTGCATCTACTTGAAATTGCACTTTAACGCGATCGCTTCCTGGATATCCTGGTGGGGTGAGTTGAGCAATGCTACGTGCGCCTTCGCGGTCATTTAGTGGTTGTACCGAAGTTTGACCACTCCTCAAGTTACGAGTAATTAAGCGATCGCCATCAAAGTATACTTCTGTAGCACCAGTTTCTGTTCCTAATTCTCCGATAATTAATTCAACGCTAGGTTGATTTTCTACTGATGCCCCTAGCATTATTTCTATGGCATCACTCATCGGGTAAGACTGTCCAGTTTTAATGATGGGATGCCAACTATGGCAATTATTCCGTCTATCCCAGTAGCGGATACCATAGCTGTGATAGAGAAAGTCTTTGAGTTCAACGCCTTGAGTTAGTTGCAATGCACCTTGTGCGATCGCTTCAAAGGGTTTCGATTGACGAATTTTGCTACTATCAAAATACTGCTGTATCCAAGTTTGCACTGCTGGTATTTGCACAGTCCCGCCAACTAATAACACAGCATCAATATTTGTTGCTTCAATTCCTTGTCTACGTCCTTGCTGCAATACTTGAGTCATTGCTTCATCAAGGCGATCGAAGAATTCATGTTCTTTCAAGATAGTTTCAAAGCGATCGCGCGTTAGTTCTAACTCGTAACTCTCAAAGGTTTCATCATTAAAATAAACTTCACTCGCCGTAGTTTGCAAAGATAACTGAATCTTCAACCTTTCTGCTAATCGAGTAGTTAAAGGTGTAGCTTGTAATCCTTGTGTAGTGGCAAAATAATCTACCAACCAGTTATCAATATCTGTTCCACCTAAATTTTGTCCTGCTTTCGCTAGTACACGGGCAGTTTTAGGTCTTTGTGCTGAATTTTCGGCTAATGACTTTTGACCCCATTTGAGGATAAACCCTAAAGGTTTTTTCCCTGCTTGGATATCCTTAGATAACTGTACTAAAGATAAATCCAGCGTACCGCCGCCAAAATCTACCACCAACAGCACATCTGCCTCAGTTGTACCATAACCCAGTGCTGCTGCTGTCGGTTCATCCAACATCCGCACTTGTTCAACTGGTAAAGATTGGCATACGCCACCTAACCAATGACGATAAGCTTCAAAACTATCTACCGGAACAGTTAAGACTAAAGACTGCCCAATATCAGGCAAGCTAGTTTTGACGTTTTTGATTAAATCAGTGAGGAACCATTGCCCAGCTTGCTCAAAGGTAACTACTCTGCCGTCAATTTCTGGCAAAAATCCTTGAATATCAGCGCCAATACCTCGTTTAAAGCTGCGGAAGAAGCGGGGGTCAGTTTTGAGATCCAAACCGCGATCGCGCACACTCTGCCCTACTATAACTTCCCCTCGCGTAGCATCTTCCACATAAACCAAACTAGGAATTAACGGGGGATTTTGTCCAGAAATAGTTGATAATCCAGGTAAACTAAGAGTCTCTGGCTGCTGGGTGACAGGGTTCCAGCGAGTAATTACCGTGTTGCTAGTGCCAAAATCAATTGCGATCGCCATGCCAACAATTATCAATTATCAATTATCAATTATCAATGACCAAGGTGATATTTTTACAGATGTATACTCACAGCAGGTTGCAGGTAAATGAGGTACAGAGTTTTTGGGTTTAGGGAACAGGGAACAGGGAACAGGGAACAGGGAACATAATTCTAATCCTTAAATTGTTGAAATTGGCAATAATTGGTTGACCTGCAATAATTGTTCAAAAGCTTTAGCTGGTAATGGACGGCTAAACAAATAACCTTGCATAGCATCACAGCCTTCAGCTAACAAAAATTTTAGTTCTTCTTCAGTTTCTACCCCTTCAGCAATGATATTTAAATTTAAACTGCGTGCCATTCCGATTAAAGCTTGAGTTAGGGCAGCAGTCTTAAAATTAGTTGGAACATCCTTGACAAAAGCTCTGTCAATTTTTAAGGTATCAAAATTAAATTCTTGGACATAGCTTAAAGAAGAATATCCAATTCCAAAATCATCAATAGAGATGCAAATCCCTAATGATTTAAAATTATTCATAATATTAATGGCTGACTTAACATTTTTCATAATAGTAGTTTCAGTCAACTCTAGCTCTAAACAAGTGGCATCTAGATTTGTTTGTGACAAGATATCAAGAATTATAGCCATAAAATCTTTTTGATTAAACTGAATAGCTGATACATTCACGGCAATTTTGAAATCTGAAAAACTTGGAAATAAATTTTGCCATGTTTTTACTTGCTGGCAAGCAGTTTTTAATACCCATTCGCCAATAGAAATAATTAAACCAGTTTTTTCAGCTATGGGGATAAATTCTACGGGAGGAATAAAGCCTTGTTCTGGTTGATGCCAACGTAATAAAGCTTCTGCACCAATTATTTTGCCAGTCTGAAGACTAACTTGAGGTTGGTAATAAATCTCAAATTCTTGTCGCTGCAAGGCAAGACACAAACTAGATTCCCATTTTGCTTGATTAGAATTATCAATCAATTGAGATTTTACTGTGCGGTTGTATTCTACAGCGATCGCCTGCTTTTTTTCCAATCTAATCGCAATTATTCCTAACAGTTCGTCAGGTTCGTAGGGTTTAGTGAGATAATCATCAGCCCCTAAATTCATTCCTTGACGAAAATCCGATTTATCCGCTTTAGCCGTCAAAAAAATAAAAGGAATTGTTGCTGTTTCTAAATTTTTACGCAGGGTATTTAAAACACCATAGCCGTCAATATCTGGCATCATCACATCACAAATAATTAAGTCAGGCTTTTGTTTCTGTGCCAACTCAACACCGATAGTGCCATTAGGAGCATTGATAGTATCAAAACCTTCTGCATCTAGTAATTCTAAGATATTTTCTCTAACTAATTCTTCGTCTTCAATTACTAAAATTTTGTTCATAAAAACGTTAACCTACTCAATTAAATCTATTTTTACTTGCCCTACTCCCCCCATTCCCTAGTTTCTCTGCTTATAGAAAATGTCAAAAACCCGCATTGATAAACCCCATGACATTCCTGTTATTTTCATTTTGTCATTAAAATACTTAATTCTTGATTTTAGGATTTTATTGCCATAATGGTAGTGTGACAGTGATCTGCGTACCTACTCCCACCTCAGTACTAATAGCAATCTCTCCCCCCTGCAAGTCCACACACTTTTTAACAATCGCTAGTCCCAAGCCACTTCCAGGGATTGTACCGACATTACTAGCGCGTTGAAAAGATTCAAAAAGTCCTTGTTGATCTGAAGCAGGAATACCAATACCTTGATCTTGCACCTGAAAAACCGCCTTTTCGTCTTTATAACTTAGCCCAAAGCTTACTGTACTGCCAACAGGAGAATATTTAAGAGCATTTGAGAGTAAATTACTCAAAATCCGTTGCAGAAGGTTTTGATCCATGCAGGCATCAGCATCAGTATCAGGACTCATAAACGTAATCTGATGTTGACCGTTATCAGTCAGTTCCAAATCTGCAATGATTTCTAAACAAAATTCTACTAAATTAATTTGGTATGGATGACACTCAAGTTTATCTGCATCTGCTTTTCCTAAAAGCAAAATATCATTGAGTAAATCCGTCATGCGTTTTCCAGCAATTTGAATGCGTTGAAAATGGAGCGAGTTTTTTTCTTGAGTCCACTTGTATCCGTAAAGTTCTAGAAGTTTAGCGGAAGAAAGCATGATAGTTAGCGGAGTGCGGAACTCGTGGGAAGTCATAGAGACAAAGCGAGATTTGAGTTCACTAAGTTCTCTAGCTTGTTCTAAAGCCAGTTGCATTTGAGCTTCTACTCGCTTGCGTTCAGTAATATCACGTTTGACAGCTACATAGTTAGTAATTACACCTGTTGAACTATGTACAGGAGAAATAGTTGCTTCTTGGTCATAAAGTGAGCCATCCTTACGCTTTCCCATCATAGTACCAGTCCATACTTGACCACTGGAAACCGTATCCCAAATCATTTGATAGAAAGCATCATTATCTTCTCCTCTTAAAAAAGTTACAGGAGTTTGTTGTTGCACTTCTACTAAGGTATATCCTGTTAATTTTTCAAATGCTGGATTAACATACTGAAATCTCGTTTCGGAATCAATAATTTCAATAACGTCTGCTGCTTGTTCTACCGCAGTAGCTAACATCATACTTGTTTCTTGCGCTTGCTGACGTTGGGTAATATCCCGTGAAGCAACGTGAATTTCTAAAACTTGATTTGTTTGTTCATCCCATATACTACGAACAGTTGATTCAAACCAAATATAGCGACCATCTTGATGACGGATGCGGTAACTAACTGTGTAAACATCTGATTGCTGTAAAGTATATTCATGGGTTTGAGCGATCGCAGCTAGATCATCTGAATGAAATAAATCATAAGCCAAAACTCCTACAAGATCTTCGGGTTGATATCCAATCAATGTATAACAAGCTGGTGAAACATACAGATATGTTCCATCTAGGGTATGGCGTGAAATCATATCAGTAGAATTTTCAGCTAACAGCCGAAATCTTGCTTCACTTTCTCTTAATGCTGCCTCAACTTTCTCACGTTCGGCAATTTCTTGAGAAAGTTGAGCAATACTTTCTCTTAATTCAGCAGTACGCTCTCTAACTCTAATTTCTAGTTCATCTTTAGCTTGTTGTAATGCAGTTTCAGCACGTCTACGCTCTGTAATGTCATGAATAATTGAGTATAGTAGTGTTTTTCCTTGAATATAGATGAGACTGCTGTAAACTTCTACATCTCTAACTTCTCCATCAGCAAGTTTGTGGTGAAATAAAAAGTATGAACCCTGCTCTGACAGTGCATTTTGCATTTCCAAAGCGACTTTTTCTTCCGACAATATATTGAGATCTGTAATTTTTAGTTGTTTGAGAACTTCTAGTTTGTAGCCGTAGAAATTAGCTGCTGCTGGGTTAGCATCTACAATTTCTCCAGAGGCAGGATCGATCAACAACTTAATTGCCTGGTTGTTCTCAAACATTTGCCGATAGCATTGCTCACTTTGGCGTAAAGCTTCCTCAATTTGCTTACGCTGTGTAATATCTTCATAAGTACCTAAAACACCGATGATATTACCTTCAGGATCATGGAGAGGGATTTTATTAGTTTCGATCCAACTATGTTTTCCATCTGCTTGGAGGTGAGTTTTGATGATGTGATACTGTGGTCTTTTTGTTTCGATTACCCGCCGATCAATTTGATGAGAAAATTCGGCTTCTTCCTGAGTTAAACACAATTCATAATCAGTTTTTCCAGCTATTTCTTCAGGAGCTATTAAACCCACATCAATAGCAAAATTATAATTACAGCCTAAATATACAGAGTTTTTATCTTTCCAAAAGATCCCTTGTGGGATACTATTCATAATTAGTTGCAAGCGCTGCTCAGATAGCTTTAGCGCTGCTTCTGTTTGACGGCGTAAGCGCAGTTCGTCGTAGACATCGCTAAGTGAACAACTAGCAGTACTTCGACCATTAATTTTGGTGGTATAGCTGTCCCTGGATAGGTGAGAAAATTCTTTATTCTGAAACTTTGGGGAGCAAAAATTTGGAAAAAAGCTGATAGCTGACTGCTGACTGCTGACTGCTAGATATTGTGGCATTTCTGCTGTCAGTATTTGTAATTCAGTGAAAATTGTGGTGACAACGGCAGTTATTTCTAGTTCTATTGACTGTGAACGTATTTCATTAATAATTTGCTGACAATCAATCAAACGCTGTTGGATATTTTCTATAGTCTGATTTAATTTTTGCACGTTCACAGCGTAACTCCTAATGTTCAGAACTAGGGAAGCGTTTCGCGCGTGTTTCGCTATCCTAGTGGAGATTGAGGGTAATTACTTCTATTGTTCCCTAATCTCCTCCCCAGTTTCAGCATGATTTAGGTGAATAAACAATGCCTTTCAAATTTACCTCCTCTGCTCCCCTGCTCCCCTGCTCCCCTGCTCCCCTGCTCCCCTGCTCCCCTGCTCCCCTGCTCCCCTGCTCCCCTGCTCCCCTGCTCCCCTGCTC
>JBARVL010000560.1:0-3405 GCA_049646245.1 Crinalium sp.
GTGTTGCGGATGTCTCCTGTTGCTGCTTCTGTGATTTTGTTACAGCACGGAATTGAACCAATTTGTCAATTAGCTTGTCGCGATCGCAACCGCATCGGATTACAAGCTGATCTCATGGGCGCACACGCCCTCGGCATTCGCAACATCCTCGCCCTCACTGGCGATCCAGTCAAAGCAGGCGATCATCCCGACGCTAAAAGTGTTTTTGATCTAGAATCAGTACGCCTACTGCAACTAATTCGCAAACTCAATCACGGACTTGATTGTAACGATAAACCCTTAACGGACGGCGCTACAGACTTGTTTGTTGGTGCAGCAGTCGATCCAGAGTCTTCTAGTTGGTCTGGACTACAGCGCAGATTTGAACGCAAAGTAGACGCAGGCGCACAATTTTTCCAAAGTCAGCTTATTTCTAACTTTGACAAACTGGAAAAATTTATGGATCAAATCGCTGCTGGTACAGGCAAACCGATTTTAGCTGGTATTTTCTTACTAAAATCTGCTAAAAATGCCGAATTTATTAATCGCTGCGTACCAGGAGTAAATATTCCTCAGCACACAATTGATCGTTTGGCAAGTGCCTCAGATCCTTTGCAAGAAGGAATTAAAATTGCCGCCGAACAAGTCCAGGTAGCGCGTCAACTTTGCCAAGGTATTCACATGATGGCAGTCAAGCGAGAAGACTTGATTCCCGAAATACTAGATTTAGCTGGAATCCCTAATCAATTAACAATGAACAATTATCAATTATCAATGACAGCGAAAAACCTTAATCTATGACCGTGTGTAGTGTGGCGGAATTTACTATTGACGCTAATTGTGGGGAATTATTAAAAACCTACACTTGTCAATTCCTCCCTCCTCTCTCCTCCCTCCTCTCTCCTCCCTATTACTAATTGCCTTATGAAACTGCGTTTACTAGCCATTGTTTTTGGTTTAATTATTCCCGTAACTGCTTGTAATAGCACCAAACAAGCTAATGCACCCACCACTGCACAAGCGCCTATTTCCACATCTTCACCTGTTGCAAGTGTACCAGCATCGCCTGCTCAATCTCCTAAAGCAGTTGCTAGTTCTGATACATCTGCTGTCAGCAAAAATTGGTATAACTATTCTTCTACAGATGGAAAATATAGTGCTAAATTTCCAGATAAACCTAATGAACAGAAAAGAGCTTCTAAAGCACAACAAACAGAAATTTCTGGAACAGAAGTTAGATATATTGATAATGCCAATCAGCGTTTATATTTAACTGGTCATGTTAATTTGCCTACCCCTAAAGGAGCAAAACTTACTAATGCGAATGTTGAAAAAATTTTAGATGGTGGTCGAGATAGTATGGCGAGGACAGTTGGAGCGACCGTCAAAAACGAAACAAAAATTACTCAAGGTGAATATCCAGGCAGAGAATTCCTGATGGTTCTACCGAATGGTTTAACTGCTAAAGCGCGGATATTTATTAACCCTAAAAACCTCAAAGCTTATCAAGCTGTATTTGCTGCCAAAGATGGGAAAGTAGATGCTCCTAATGCTAACGCTTTTCTCGATTCTGTAAAGCTTAAGTAACAAATCATTACACCTCTTTTAACATGAATGTAGAGACGTTGTATACAACGTCTCTACATTGGTTGAGCGGTAACGCATCTTAAATTTCTGAAGAAGTCTATTAGACCAATGACCAAAAATCTCATATTCCCTTGGTAGGGGGGAAACTAGCTCCCTCCCCTTTATAAGGGGAGGGTTGGGGTGGGGTCAAAGATATTTATGCTGATTGGTTTATCTTGTTGCTTAAAATGAAACGGTGAAACCCTGCCTGAAAAATTAAGGCATACTAGCAACAATTAACTGAGTTTGTGCATCTTATATCTATAACGCTCACAGTTATTGTGTAACAAACTCGTTACACAATAAGTGCTGATAGCTTTGCTGTCTCTAAATTAAGCCTACCGTCATTTTTTAATCAATTACTAATGCTGCTACAAGATGCTCGTGATTATCAAATTTTATTTCTCTCTACTTTCCTATTTTTAGGTATCAGCACTAGAGACTGGACACTAAGACCTGAGTTAATTTTAACGCTAATTGCTACTTGTCTAATCACCCAATGGTTAGCTATCTCTACTTTTCCCAAAATTAGAGGTTTTCTATTTAAAAATCAGAACTATTCACAAGAAATTAACTCAGCTTTAACAACTAATGAAAAATTACTTTCTCTTAAAAGTGCTATCATCACATCTTTAGGTCTTAGCTTACTTCTGAGGGCAGATAATTATCCCACAATGGTACTAGCAGGAGCATTAGCAATTTTAAGTAAATTTATCTTTAAAGTTAATCAAAAACATTTCTTTAATCCTGCTAATTTTGGCATTATCTGTGTATTGATGCTTACTAAAGATGCTTGGGTTTCCCCTGGACAATGGGGAGATGAGTGGTGGTATGCACTACTATTTGCTGGTACTGGTGGAATAGTATTAAAACGAGTTGGGCGATGGGATACAACGGCTGCTTTTTTAGGTAGCTATGCAATGCTCGAAGCAATCAGAAATTTTTGGCTGGGTTGGACTTGGGATGTTTATTTACATCGGTTAATGAGTGGCTCATTGTTGCTGTTTGCTTTATTTATGATTACAGATCCGCGCTCAATTCCCAATGCTCGTATTAGTAGAATATTATGGGCTGTTTGTATTGCTGGATTAACTTTTATCTTGCGAAATCAATACTTTGTTTCTACAGCAGTATTTTGGGCTTTATTTGCTTTATCACCATTAAGTATAGTTTTTGATTTTGTCTGGTCAGCGCCACAGTTTAAATGGCTAGAAAAATTTACAAGTTTGCCTACTAATTTAGCGGAGGATGATTTAAAAGATGTTGTACTTGAAATTGCTCAATCATAGTTTGAAGAATTTAAACGAGGTTCTTATGAAGATATTGAAAGTATTGAAAACGCTGCTAATAGTTTTGATAGCTGTTGTTTGTTTTACTCCTAGTGCTTGGGCTTTTTGTGGATTCTATGTATCGAAAGCGGATACAAAACTTTACAACAAAGCTTCACAAGTGATTATTGCCCATGAGGGCGATCGCACTATTCTAACAATGGCAAACGACTATCAAGGAAATGCCAAAGATTTTGCCCTTGTTGTCCCAGTACCCGTAGTACTGCAAAAAGAACAAGTCCAAGTTGGCGACCCGAAAATAATCGAACGCCTAGATGCCTTTAGCGCCCCACGACTGGTCGAATATTTCGACTCCGACCCTTGTAGACCAATGATGTATGAAGCAATGCCACGCCCGGTTCAAGCACCCGCACCACAAGCAGCAAGAGGAAGTCTTGCTAATGATAATGCCTTGGGTGTCACTATAGAATCAAAATTCTCCGTCGGAGAATATGACATTTTAGTTCTCAGT
>JBARVL010000561.1:0-31721 GCA_049646245.1 Crinalium sp.
AGACGCAGCAAACCTTGGCAGTAATGGGTATTGAGTCAGGCATTATCTGGGCAGATCACCCAACTGATTACTCAAAACCCGTACAAATCTGCATGATTCAAACCATCCAGAATCGGGAACTACCGCCTGATATTGGGTTAGTAATCTTTGATGAGTGTCATTCTAGTATTTACTACCAAATTGCTTGGGATATAATGACGCACTATTCAGGAGGGATATTTGCGCTTTCAAAGTGTTACTTTATAGGACTAACTGCAACACCTTGGCGAACAAAATATAAAGAAGGGTTTTGTCAGTTTTTCCAAGCATTAGTAAGAGCGCCAGATCCGATTGAATTAGTCAATATGGGTTATTTATCCCGCCCACGATTGTTTGGGTATGGTGGATTGTTAGATTTTGAGAAATTAGAAACTAACAACTTAGGAGATTATACACAATCATCAATGCAAGCAGTTTGTAATGAGGAGTACAACACTGAAGTTGTTAAATATTTTCTACAAATCTGCCCAGAACGTAAAACCATCGCTTTCTGTGCTAGTGTTTTTCAAGCTTACAATTTAGCTGAACAATTTAACGAACTTGGCATCAAATCTGAAGTTGTTGTAGGCACAACTGCTGACTCGGAAAGAGAAGCGATTTATCAAAGGTTTGCAAAAGAGCGAAACTCAACTAATATCGAGTGTTGCTTGTCTGTGTGAAGGATTCGATGAGCCAAGCGTTCAAGCTGCTATTATCGCCAGACCTACTCGCAGTCAAGCACTCTTAATTCAAATGTGCGGACGTGCGTTAAGACTGCATCCCTCAAAACAGGATGCGATGTTATTGGACTTTGGAGAATGCTTTAAAAGAGTTTGTAAACCGACATCCAAACTTAAAATCAGCCTTTGTCCACGACCAAAACCACCATTTGAGACTCAGCTTAAAGAATGTTTTAACTGCCACGAAATGATTCCCGTATTCTGCAAGATTTGCCCCGAATGTGGGTACGAGTTTTCAGGAGATGGCGATGACGACGAACCGGATTCAGGCGAACCACCAATTTTTGGTGAATTGCTTTCCGAGGAAGAAATTAGGCAGCTACGTTATATCCGCTCTCAAATGAAACGGGCATATAAAGCTGGTCGTAATCCTGTCAAAATTAAAATACTGTTTCGAGAAAAATTTGGTTACTTTGCCCCTGATGATTGGTTTGTCGGTGCTATATTTGGCGGGAAAAACTCTACTGCTAACAAAAATATTTATCTAGATTTTCTGTACCAACTTAGACCGGACGCATCAAAGGGTTGGATACGGTACGTGATGGAGCTAGAGTTTGGCAAGCCTGGTAGAAAGTATCAAACTAGCAGTGGTAAAACTTACACAGCAACTCGTAATAATCTAGAGCGCAAACATTGGTGGATGGTATTAGAAATAGAACCAGGAAGCAGTTACAAGGAAATTAAGCAAGCCTATAGAAAATTAGCGAAAAGATGGCATCCTGATATCTGTGGCGATGCCAAAGCGAAAGATATGATGACACTGATTAATCATGCGTTTGAAAAAGCTAAGAGGTTTTGTGGTCAAGAGTAGAAAAGTGCGATCGCATATTTTACTTTGCCTAGAAGGAGACAAACTCGGCAGTGTTATCATTTGTATTTCTTATCAATTAACCCGTCATCATCGGTCGTTTTTAAAAAACTTTACAAGGCTGCACCTGGTGGCACAAATCTTCTATTTACGCCTACGAGCAGGTTCTAATTAAAAATCCGCCACACAATCGTTAGTAATGCTGCTACAGCACCAAAATAAACAAGTGAACGGATTATGATGATGCCAAAGATGTAAGTCAGACTATGCAGTAAGCGCAAGCAAAGTAGAATAATGGATGCGATCGCGGTTACTCGATCTGTTTGCCCTGTCACTTGTGCAATTAAAATTACAGTAGCGATCGCCGCTAAGTTATCGTGATGATTACGTTCGCTCGTATACATCCATGAGTTCCGTACCGACATCCAGTGGCGTATCCACGGTACAACGATAGCGCCAGCCAGAGTTGGGCAATTCCGTTCGGTAAAACTGCTGAACGCGGTGGGCTGCTCCTTGATCGATTTCAAATTGGATGATTTGCTCGACATCGTTGGATGGATGGAACCACATCTGTTTCATAGAGATTATAGGCTAACGATCGCACTAATACATTCAGGACTTACTCTCACCCTTTCCTGATCAATGGAATTAGGATTTCTGGGCTTAATTGATCAGTAATACAAATCATAACTTTGCCTAGTTTGCACTGCGATCGCAACAATGAGTACTTTGAGTAATGTTACAAATCATCTAGTTAAACACCGCGCTCGCGGTGTGGAGGTTAATTAAATATAAAAGCACAAAAAGTATTAGCTAAAATAACTTTATGTCAAATCACTCAGGATAATAACAATTAAACTTTTTGTAGCAACAGTAAAAATTAGTTTAAAATCATACACCCGTTATCCTATATGGGTTTTAAGCATTTTTGCAAGTTATTTTAATTAAAAAATAAATTTAAAACGGACTCGTTTTTGAGCAAAATAGGCTCACGTCCAACGGTTTTACTAATAATTAATTAGTAACGATTCAAGCTACCAATAATTTAGGTAGGAACGAAGTTAGACTATGCGCTCTGTGCGATCGCATCAAGAGTTGAAGTGAATAAATTGTTTCATATTGCTAGAGAACAAGGTTTGGTAGACGCTCCTAAAAGTAGCAGCTTTGTTGAATTTGTACCAGTTAAAATTGTTGGAAGTAGTAAAAACTGGATGAATAGTTGAAACGCTTGTAACACTGATTACAAGGATTAAGTGGATAAAATAGACCCCCTTTCCCCCCTTCTCCCTTACAACATAATGGGCGATCGCCCATTTTATAAGAGTCTTTAGCCAACAGTATTAGTACTTTTATACGTTTTTCCCAGCAAAGTTATACTAAAATCTCTTACTGTTATGGCATATTATATATATTCTTACCGTAAAAAATACATTAAAAGTGTTTTGCTTATTAACGTTTAGTTGAAGATAAAAGCCCAAAAGGTAGTATTAAAAATGCTGCTATAGCAAATTATGTAAATTAATAGTAATTAAACTGTTTATAGGGCTGTAAAAACCACACTGCAAATAATGAAATTTATACGCTGTATGTTGCTCAATCTATTACACTAGGCTGTTGGTATTAATTATTAAATTTAAAATAGTACTCGTTTTTGAGCAAAATAGATTCGCGCTAAGTGGTTTAACTAATAAGTAATGAGGAATGAGGAATGATTTTAGCCATTAATGGCTTAGGCAAGAAGGAAAGTGGACTGTGAAGAAGCACAATTTACCTTGCAAATCATTAGTTCATTAATGAACTGATATCTCGTAAAGAGTGCCTCTTGATTTACTTATGTAGTTTTAGGGCGCTACAAATTTAACACCACAGTACTCACCAGCGAGGAGGTCTTCATAAAAAATGGGTAGGCAGTGGAACCAGATAAAAGTTAGGCAGGTCAAAGACTTTAAGAGTTATAGAAATTGAACCAAGGTCAACCATCGCCATCTCAAAAAGTCACTTGTCTAACTGACCACTATTAAATTACTACTAATAACCAAAAACTCAGGTTAAAAAGAACTGAGTGGTAGACGCATACAGAAAGTGGTAACTACTCACCCCCCGTAGAAAGGTAGTCAGGAAATACTGAAATCAATCGAGTTCAGTTATTCCACAAACAAAAATGAAACTTACCGCCGCTACCAACAATACCTTCTCTTCTGTTGTTAATTCGGTTTTATCCATTGCTACTAAAATACCTCTTAAAGTTGTTGTCGCTTCAGCTTTATTACTCGGCGTAACTGGGAGTATGGTGATGGATTCTTTTGTACTTACTGCACCAAGCTATGCCAAAACTGCTTCTAAAAGCAAAGTTCGCTCTTCTAAAAAGCGTGTTGTAGCTAAAAAGCGCGTTACAGCTAAAAAACCCGTTACAGCTAAGAAACCAGTTATAGCCAAGAAACCAACTGTTAAACCCATTGCTGTCAACCCCATCAAGCTCCCACCAGTTCCTAAAAACAATAACGATTCACCAGTTACCACACCCAGACCTGTAGGATCTTCTTTGTTCGGTCAACAAGAAGTTGCTCAAAATCAATTTATTCTTACGGCTGCACCTTTAAGTGGAAATCGTTATCAACTGGTGATTTTGCAGCAATTATCCAATAAAAGAGCGTGTTGGGCTGAAAGTGGCAGTTCAGTTAAGCCATTATTATTAGACTTTGACTTTACAGGCATTTGTGGACGGTTTACTGATAGTAACGGTTATTCAATGCGGCAATCAGGTGTTGATTTAGGGGCGCAGTATGATTTCGATGTTGTACAGCGTGGTAATCAACTGGTACTGTTAGGAACAAAATCAAGAGATTTTAATTCTCAACCGATTGAACTTGGCAGAAGCAATGGTATTGGTCAAGGATTCACTAAAATCAATTTAGATTCTAATTGGCGGTTAGCAAAACGCACATACAACGGTAAAGCTTTAGGACACATTTATCTCACCACTGATTCTGTAGCAAGTAGATAATTAATAGTAAAAGAGCGAATTTTCTATCATGGTCAATTCAGTATCCTACCCTAATCTTTAAAGGGTAGGATTTTCCATATTTTGGTTGTGCGTTCCCGTAGCGACGACCAATTGAGTATCGCCATTAAGAACTCGCGTCTGTAATTGGGTGTATAAGTGCAAAGCAGACACGATGGGCAGGATAATAAATTTATGACAGAACAAGCCACAACACAAGAACCCAAAAACGAGTATATTCCGAGGGAATATGTAGAGATAGATCCAGTTACGGCTTACTGCAATTGGGTTCTAGGGGAACCGTTCAAAGACAGTATCGCCAAGCTCAATAAGGCTGGTGTGATTGCTTACGTTAACGAAATTGCTAATCCGGTTAACCCATCAGACCAGAAGGCTAGAAGCTTTTGGGCAGGGTATAAAGCAGGGATAGAAGGCACAGAGTTAGATTCAACCGATGAAATATTTGTAATTGGTCACAATGCTGCTACAGGTAAGGTCAAGTTACCAGCGCCTAAGCCAAAATCTAAAAGCGTTTAATATTACCAAACTGGCGACGGGAACAGTTAAAGCAATAGCAGATGGGATAATGATTAGCGACTTTTCAACCGTCTAATGTTATTCCTTCAAACAGGAATTATGTAAGCTTCGACTCCAAGGAGACAGTAGTAGGCGGCTCATTTTTGTCTAATTTTTCTTTGATAGCTTTATAAAGTTCTCTAGCCTCTTCATGAGATTCAGCAATACCCACAAGTATGTAATCAAGTTTTCTTTTCTCGAATATAGCTCCGCCTAGGTTTATTTCAATTGCTCTCTCAATAGTTTCAATATGGAATGTGTTTTGGGTTGGACTGTATTCAACAGCGAACAATTCCATGTATTTATTTTTCATAAAATGCTTCATATTACTGCAAGCCCTGGATAAAATAGTAGCAGCAAACGGGCTGAACATTGCCGTTTATGTCTCATTCTGGTTGAGTTAGTTGCTTTCATAGTTGCTGAAGCTTGAGAAGTCGTTGAGACTGTTTATAGTCATATGGGTATGTGTTTAGTTTGACTGGTACATTTCAATAGTCTAGAAACATTAAGAAAAGTTAAGCTCTAAAATACTTACACCGAGAGAGTTTTAGGCACTTTCGGCACTTTTCGCACAGTTGCTACTTAAACGCCGGATAGTTCTGTGTTTTACTGGTACAAAATAATTCACGATAGTCTAGTAGTCTGCTACCAGTGTCATACCTCGCCAACAAATTTGTTTTTGCCTATAAAATAGTGTTAAGTGTTAGCTTGGGAGATGCGATCGCACAATCGCCCGATACTAGCGATGAACCAAACCCAGAATTAAATTCTCTAGAACTAAATTCTGCACTTGAACCTGAAGCAGTTGCAGTAGAAGTAGACGCTAACGCGCCTGTAGCAGACCCAAAATTAAATTCTCTAGAAGTAGAGTCTGCACTCGAACCCGACTCAGAAACAGACCCTGGTTTATCTGAAGCTGTACCAGTAAGTGAACCAGTAAGTGAGCCAACACCAAACACTGAAACTGAATTGCTTTCTGGGGTTCAAGTTTGCAAACTGCTTAAATTGAAAGACTACCAACTGTCAAAGATGAACGATGACGAAATTCAAGCTAAAGGTTTTGAACGAGTAAAGGTAGGGAGGAGAAGCAAATATCGAAAGTTATCTTAAAAAAACCTGTCAAGATTATTATCTCAACAGGGCAGGATCTATTATCTACCATTCAAAATCTACCAAAACTTGATGTCGAGTGCTATGAGGGGCAAGAGCATATATTCAATGTATGCGATCGCATACATACATCAACGTCAACCTATGCTTAGATGTAATTCATCAACAGTTAAACGGCAGGTTAAAGAAACATCGCCAGTATACTTAAACTATAGGTTTTTAGCACATACCTATTGAATTTCAGGGCGGCATATTGCAGCGCGTCAATTTTCATTTATGACACCAGAAGCAAAAGCACGGGAAAAAATAGATCGCTTGCTTACCGCAGCAGGATGGAAGATCCAAGATTATAATCAAGTTAATCTGGGTGCAGCTAATGGAATTGCAGTTCGAGAATATCCTCTCAAATCTGGCGTTGCTGATTATCTATTATTTATTAACCGTAAAGCTGCTGGGGTAATTGAAGCAAAACCTGCTGGGTTTGCCCTTAGTGGTGTAGAAGTGCAATCGGATAAATATTCGTTTAACTTACCCCAAACTCTCCCCTGTCATCAGAAACCTTTACCCTTCATCTATGAAAGTACGGGTACAGAAACATTTTTCCGAGATGCCCGTGACCCTGATTATCGCTCCAGACGGGTGTTTACTTTCCACAGACCGGAAATACTACAGGAATGGTTAGGGAAGTCTGACACCCTGAGAGGGCGGTTACAGCAGTTACCCACAATTGATACAGATGATTTACGCGACTGTCAAAAAGAAGCGATCGCAGGCTTATTTAATTCCTTTAAAGAAAATCGCCCAAAAGCTTTAATTCAGATGGCGACTGGTGTAGGTAAAACCTATACTGCTGTGAGTTTTATTTACTGGTTAATTAAGTTTGCAGGGGCGAAGCGAGTTTTATTTCTGGTAGATAGGAAGAATTTGGGACAGCAAACCCAGAAAGAATTTCAACAGTATGTTACTCCTGATGATGGGCGTAAGTTTACTGAACTTTATAACGTGCAGTTGTTGACTTCTAATACCATCGATCCAGTTAATAAAGTATGTATCACGACAATTCAGCGCCTTTATTCTATGTTGCGGGGAGAAGCTGAATTTGAGTCAGAAAATGAGGAAGGATCACTGTTTGATGGGAACGAGGAAAACCAGCAACCCAGAGATGTAGTTTATAACTCAAATATTCCGATTGAAACATTTGATTTTATTGTTACTGATGAATGTCACCGTTCAATTTATAACGTATGGCGACAAGTTTTAGAATATTTTGATGCTTTTATTATTGGATTAACAGCAACACCTTCTCTGCAAACTTTTGGCTTTTTTGATCAGAATTTAGTGATGGAATATCCCCATGAACGGGCTGTAGCTGATGGAGTAAATGTCAGCTATGAAGTTTATCGCATTCGCACCCAAATTACAGAACATGGTAGCACGATTCAAGCAGGGTTCTATATAGATACACGCGATCGCAAAACTCGTGCTGTCCGGTGGCAGCAGTTGGATGAAGATTTAAGCTATGCAGGGAGGGAGGTAGATCGGTCGGTTGTAGCAATTGACCAGATTCGCACGGTAGTTCGCACATTCAAACAGCGATTATTTACTGAGATATTTCCTGGTAGAACGGAAGTTCCTAAAACTTTGTTTTTTGCTAAAGATGACTCCCATGCTGAAGATATTGTACGAATTATGCGGGAGGAATTTGGCAAGGGAAATGAGTTTTGTAAAAAGATTACCTATCGTACTACTGGAGAAAAGACAGAAGATTTAATCGCCAGTTTTCGCAACTCTTATAATCCCCGCATTGCTGTTACTGTGGATATGATTTCCACAGGGACAGATATTAAACCTTTGGAATGTTTGGTATTTATGCGGGATGTGAAATCGCGGATTTACTTTGAGCAGATGAAAGGACGGGGAACCCGCACGATTAATCCCACAGATTTTCAGGGAGTGACACCCGATGCTCTAGTGAAGGAACAATTCGTGATTGTGGATGTGGTAGGAGTGTGCGAGTCAGATAAAACTGATTCTCGCCCGTTGGAGCGTAAACGGAGTGTCCCTTTTGATAAGTTAGTACAAGCAGTGGCGTTGGATCAGCGAGATGAAGATACGCTGATGTCCCTAGCGGGACGCTTGGCGAGGTTAGAGAAACAACTGGATGAAGATGACCGCGTTGAACTAACAAACGCTGCTGGTGGTAAGTCTATTCAAGATATTACTAGAAATTTACTTGATGCCCTAGATCCAGACAGGCAGATTGAACAGGCGATCGCACAGTTTCAAACTTCAACGCCTTCAGCAGCACAACAGCATGAAGCGGCAGAGGTATTGATCAATAATGCTTGTCAACCGTTTGACAATCCTCAGTTTCGGAATTTGCTCAAAGAAATTAAGAGTAAAAATGAGCAGATTATTGATAATGTCAGTCAGGATGTAGTCTTATCTGCTGGATTTGATACTACTGCTAGGGATAAGGCACTGGGGACTGTGGAAAGTTTTCGGGAGTTTGTGGCAGCAAATAAAGATGAAATTACGGCGCTCTCTATCCTTTATAATCAGCCCTACGGACAGCGTAAGTTAACTTACGAGCAGATTAAGCAGTTAGCAAATGCCCTAGAACGTCCACCCCGCAGCTTGACACCGGAGAAGTTATGGCAAGCTTACGCCCAATTGCAAGCGGATAAGGTAAAAGGTGCAGGGGTACAAAAGTTATTAACGGATATCATTTCTCTGGTACGCTTTGCAATGGGAGAGACGGAAACGTTAGAACCTTTTTCTGTGGCTATAGAGGAGAAGTTTCAGCAGTGGTTAGCTAGTAAAAAGTTTACGTCAGAGCAGGTTATTTGGTTGGAAAAAATTAAGGAGCATATTATTACCAGTGTACGGATTGATGTAGATGATTTACAGGAGATGCCCCAGGAAGCGTTTAAGGGTCATCAGTTATTTGGTAATAATTTGATGGGTATTTTGGATGAATTAAATGAGGTGTTAGCTGCGTAATGGGAAAGGACTTATATGAGTTGCCTAAAGGTTGGGTATGGGTAACTTTAGATTCAATTTCGCTGAAAATTACTGATGGTGAGCATATTCGTCCAAAAGTAACTAATGATGGAATATTTTTTCTATCAGCTAAAGATGTTAGAGATAACGGAGTAGTTTTTGATAATACTCTTTTTATTAGCGAAGATGATGCTAAAAAATTTAGACAGCGATGTGACCCTGAAGCAGGAGATATTCTTGTAGTTAGTCGAGGAGCAACTGTAGGTAGAAGTTGTATTGTTAATACCCAAAAAATATTTTGTTTATTAGGTAGTGTCATTTTAATCAAGATATTTGAGCAAATCTCAAATAAATTTATATCCTATTTATTAAAGTCTCCTACCATTCAACAAGAACTAATTAGTATATCTGGTGCAACGGCACAACAAGCTATCTATTTAAGAGATATTAAAAAAGTAGCTATTCCCCTTCCCTCACGGGCAGAACAACATCGCATCGTTACCGAAATTGAGGAACTATTCACCAAACTTGATGCAGGGGTAGAGTTACTCAAAAAAGTAAAAGCCAAATTAAAACGTTACCGTCAGACGGTGCTAAAAGCCGCAGTTGAAGGTAATTTAACTAAAGAATGGCGGGAGGCGAATCAAGGTGATTTAGAACCTGCTTCAGTATTACGCGATCGCATCCTCAAGCAGCGACGGGAAAAGTGGGAAGCCGAACAACTGGCGAAGATGCAAGCACAGGGTAAAAATCCCAAGGATGATAGTTGGAAGCTGAAATATAAAGAACCCGTTGCACCAGATACCTCTGATTTACCTAAGTTACCTGATGGGTGGTGTTGGGCGACCATAGAAGAGTTATTAATTAAAATTCAGTATGGCTCATCTTCAAAAACTAATGATGATTCCAGGGGGGTAGCAGTTCTTAGAATGGGTAATATATTAGCTGGTAAAATAGTTATTGATGATCTAAAATATTTACCCCATAATCATAATGAATTTCCTGAGTTATTACTAGAACAAGGTGATTTGTTATTCAACCGAACGAATAGTTTTGAACTTGTTGGAAAAACAGCAGTATATCAGGGAATTCCCAATCCATCTTCCTGTGCATCCTACCTGATAAGATTTAGATTAAATCAGAATGTGCAACCATATTTTATATCTAATTATATTAATTCAGTTTTTGGTCGTCAATGGATTAAATCAGTAGTTTCTCAACAAGTTGGACAAGCAAATGTTAATGGTACTAAACTACAGGCTTTACAAGTTCCTTTACCTCCCCAAAAAGAACAATTAATAATTAAGGAAGAGGTTGAAAGATTATCTTCTGTAATTGACCAACTAGAAAAAACCATAGACGCAAACCTCAAACGCGCTGAAAAACTCCGCCAAACCATCTTAAAACAAGCTTTTGAAGGTAAACTCGTACCCCAAAACCCCAGCGACGAACCCGCCGAAAAACTACTGGAACGCATCAAAGCCGAAAAAGCTCAACGTGAAGCTGATAAAAAAACTAAACCCAAAGCTAACAATAAAATAAGTAAGCCTCGTAAAACTAAAAGCACAGCGACACAGTTAAAGTTAGATTTTAAGGAAAATTAATTTATGACTATTAGTATTTGGCAACATGGGCAAGTAGCAACTTTAACCGCAAATAAAATTTTTCTCTAATTGAAAATAAGAGTTAGTTATTAATCCTCTAAAAAAAATGAGCAACCTATCTTCTACAATCATTCAAAAACTTTGGAATTATTGCAATGTCCTCCGCGACGACGGCGTAAGTTATAGCGATTATGTAGAACAACTTACCTATTTACTGTTTTTGAAAATGGTAGATGAACAAGCCCAACTCCCTCCACCTTTGGGTAAACCTTCTACCATTCCTACAGAATATGATTGGCAAGCTTTACGGTTAAAAGATGGCGATGATTTGGAAATTCAGTATCGCCACACTTTAGAAAGCCTGGGTAAAGAAAAAGGACTTTTAGGGGTTATTTTCCGTAAGTCTCAAAACAAAATCCAAGACCCTGCTAAACTCAAACGACTAATAGACCTGATTAACTCGGAAACTTGGATTGGTTTAGATATAGATGTTAAAGGAGAAATTTACGAAGGACTGCTGCAAAAGAACGCTGAAGATACCAAAAACGGTGCAGGGCAGTATTTCACCCCCAGACCTTTAATTAAAGCCCTTGTAGAGGTTATGCGCCCCCAACCAGGACAGCGCATCTGTGACCCTGCTTGCGGAACTGGTGGCTTTTTTCTGATTTCTCACGACTACATTAGTAAACATTACCAACTCGATAAAGCCCAAAAACAGTTTCTTAGACATCAAACTTTTAAAGGCTACGATGTCGCTGATGGAGTGGTGCGCCTGTGTGCCATGAACTTGCATTTACACGGTATTAGTGGGGATGAAAGCCCTGTTGAAGCTAAAGATAGCTTGATGGCAGATATAGGCGATCGCTTTGAACTGATCCTGACTAATCCTCCTTTCGGGAAAAAAAGCAGTATTACGGTGTTTAACGACGATGGCAAGGCGGACAAGGAAAAAATCGTCTATCGTCGGGATGACTTTTTAGCAACAACTTCCAACAAGCAGCTAAACTTCCTCCAGCACGTTAAAACTCTACTGAAAATTAATGGTAAAGCTGCGGTTGTTGTTCCTGATAACGTTTTATTTGAAGGTGGTGCAGGAGAAACAATTCGCAAAAAATTACTGCATGAATGCGATGTACATACCCTGCTAAGACTGCCTACAGGTATTTTCTACGCTCAAGGTGTCAAAGCTAATGTTTTATTTTTTGATCGCAAACCCGCTAGCGCGGAACCTTGGACGAAAAAGCTGTGGATTTACGACTTTAGAACTAACCAACATTTTACCCTAAAAACTAATCCTTTACGTGCCGAAAACCTGCACGAATTTATCAAGTGCTTTAATGCAGATGATCGCCAGGAACGGTTAGAGACTGAACGATTTAGAACTTTTAGTTATGAAGAATTGATCCAACGGGATAAAGTGAGCCTGGATATTTTCTGGCTAAAAGATGATAGTTTAGAAGATTCAGACAATTTGCCTGCACCTGATGTTTTAGCACTGGAAATTGCTGAAGATTTAGAAGCTGCCTTAGAACTGTTCCAAAGTATCACAGAAAACTTAGAAGCTAAGACTGCGATCGCCTAATGATGCTTAAACATTTTTTACTGAAACGGCAAGGCAAAACAGTGCAGGGAGTTTCAAAACTTACCATCAGGGACTATACATAAATTTGTTCGGCTATCTCAATCATTATTTCTTTAGCCTTTTTAATAAGGTCTTGGGGTAATTTTTCAACCGATACATATAAACTTCCATCATCATCAACAACATAAACAAATTCTTCTGTGCAAATTTCAAAAGGAAACCATTCTCCGACTATTAGATAGTCTGTATTATCTAAATTAATTTGATATTCATTGGTAGGGATTAAAATTAATGCTTCAATAAAGTTTTTTAGTCCTAACTCTTTTATTTTAAAAGAAAGATTATTTCCCAAATCAACAGGTTTACTTTCTCCAATTTTATGACTTTGTTTAGATTCATATAACTGTGTTTTTAGTTTATAAATTTCTTTTGCTGGAAATTTTAAATCTTCACGTATTTCTTTAAAATATTTATCTAAATCAACTAAGTTGTTAATTTTTATTTGTTCATTAATTATGTCTTTTGCTTGTTGTATGGCTAAATTTAATAAACTTAAACTGTTTGTTTCTACATTTAAAAAGTTGTCTTGAGCCATTTCTCGCATATAGTATTTAACAAGCTCAGACAAAGTAACAGCAAAGTTAGTTAAATACGCTTCCTTTTTTTTATTGGGAATATCAGTATTGGTTTTTTGGTTTTCAAGTTGAATTTTTAACCCATTAATTATATAATTTTCTTCGGATGAGAATTCATATTTCATCGTAAGTGTATCTCCGTTATACAGCAGGAATATTTAGTTTCACTTAATATACTTGTACCTACTAAAACTCCAATAAGGCAAACCAGTATTTTATTTCTTCTATAGGTTTATAGATAAGTTGCTCAGAATATTTATCTATCATTTTTTTTAATGTTGTTTCAGATATATCCAAAGAAACTAGGGGTTCATATTGAAAAACATTAGTTTTTAACAAAAATTGATTAACTAAAGCTTTTCTTGCATAAGCCCCCGTAGCTAATCCTTCTAATTCATTAGACATAATTATAATCCGTTTTTGAACCTTTAACTTAATTCTCATTATTTATAAATAACTAAAGTAGCTAAAACTTTTATCAAATACTGTCTGTATATTTATACAGCACTTTTACACAAATTATAGTTTTATAAATTATAAAGGTATTATCTAATTAAATTCTTTTAGTTAAATGAAATTAAAGTTAAGAATTATTAAGTTTAATATATATAGATGTTAGTAAACTTTTGGCTCGTTATGAACCAGGGTTTAGGGACTATAAAATATATAATTCCGACAAGTGCCTAAGTTAAATTATCTCTGATACGGCAAATCAAGAAGCTGCATAGCCTCGCGTTTCACATCCTCACCTCTGCGGTCATAACGTGCAGTTGTACCTGGGTCAGAATGACCTGCGAGTTTCTGCACAACCACGATATCAGCACCCGCCTCTAACAAATCAGATATAAACGTCCGCCGAAAATCATGTGGGCTAAACCTGTCAATCCCAGCTTCTTTAGCACGTCTTTTCAGAATAGTTAATACCGACTGATCAGCCATGTGGACATACCCAAGCCTGTCAAAACGGTCAATTGATACCAGCAATGCACCATCACTCTTGCAACCGCTTTGATTACGCAGATTGACCCAATCAGCAACAGCTTTGATGCCATTAGAAGGAAGATAGACAATTCTATCCTTGCGTCCCTTCCCACGCCGCACCTTCAACCCACCGGATTCCGAGTCAAAATCTGCAACAGTAAGTTTAACAATCTCACCACGTCTTAAACCACACCGAGCGATCGCAATTAATGCAGCATCACGATAACCTGCTGCTGAATTATCATCTAAACAAATCTTCATCAATGCGGCTATTTCACTGGGTTTTAAAGCCCGTCCACTTGGCAGTGAATCAGATTTGACATTTTGTAAATCAACAGCCCTGGCGTGGTCATCAGCATTCATTAAACCAAGTCTAAGACATTCCTTTAAAGCACCTCTAAGTGCTGCCAGCATCCGGTTAACAGTCGCAGGTGCATACTGATCAGCTAAAATATTTCGCAGCGCGGCTGTATGTTGATACCTTAACTGCCACCAGGGTAAGTTAATAGCATCCTGTCTGTTACTGGTTAAAATACCAGCCATGACATTAAGAGCTTGAAGTTGAGAGCGTCGGGATTTAGGACTCAGCCGTGCCAGGTAGACAGCAGCAGGGTTTTGGTCAAGTCCAAACCTGCCAATATCGAATTGGATAGTGTCAGGTGGTGGGTTAGCTTTTAAAGATCTTTGAATAGTGTTTTGCAAATTGTCGGCAGTTTTTTCACCCCTAATGTCATGGCTCGATAACATATTGAGTACCTAAATACGTTGATCAAGGACGCGATCGCTGTGCTGTACTTATCAGTAGGCTGATTTTTTTCTTTTTGACGCAATCACCAATTGAATTTGGGATTGCCTTAAAGCATCAATCTAACTTTTACGCCACTGTTTTGTCACCACTGGTACATTGAGCCATGCTTCATCCGAGATACGCTACTGCCCAAACTATTATCATGTGAAATTAGAGTAAAAGATGTCCCAAAGTTGTTTGAGGTAGCTGCATGATTAACAAAACATTTGATTTAATTGTGAAAAACGATATTGAATCACTTATAATCAATCAAGTTCCAGAAAGTCGAACAATTGAGTATAAAGAGAAACTCCCTGGTAATTCAGATGAAGATAAAAAAGAGTTTCTAGCGGATATTTCCTCTTTTGCTAACTCTTCAGGTGGTGATATTATCTACGGAATTGAAGAATTGCGTGACGGTAATGGAAAACCGACAGGATTGCCAAATACCATCAAAGAACTTAATGGTATCAATACAGATGCAGAAATTAGAAAATTAGAAAATAGCATTCGAGATGGGATAGCTCCACGAATAAATGGGATACAAACAATAGCTGTAAATGGTTTTGCCAATGGTTCTGTTATTATTATAAGAATTCCCAAAAGTTGGACTTCTCCACACATAGTTACCTTCAAGAATAGCTCAAAGTTCTATTCACGAAATAGCGCAGGAAAATATCCTCTTGATGTAACTGAAATCCGAGCAGCATTTGCTTTATCTGAAGCTTTACCAGACCGAATTAGACGTTTTCGTGATGAGCGTATTGCTAAGATTATTGCTAATGAAACACCAGTTACACTTACTTCTGGAGCCAAAATAGTTTTACATCTTTTACCAATCGCTTTTTTTGAGGCAGTTACACAAATTGATATTCATAAAATAAAAAATAGTTCTAATCTACCACCAATTAATACTGGGTCATGGACTAGCAGATATAATTTTGATGGATTTGTTAGATATGCTATTTTAAATAATCCTCAATTTTCACATATTTCTAATTCATACGTTCAGCTTTTTCGATATGGGGCTATTGAAGCGGTTTATGAGTTTCCAAGCCCAGATAGGAAATTAATTCCAAGTTCTAGTTATGAAAAGTATTTAATTTCAGCCATACCAAAATATTTAGAAGTAGAGCAAGAATTAGAATTGCTTCCCCCTATTTTTTTGATGCTGAGTTTAATAGGAGTAAAAGGTTATCAATTATCAATTAATTCTCCTTTTTCAAACCAATCTCATCCAATTGACAGGGATGTTCTTCTGCTACCAGAAGCTATTGTAGAAGACTATAAATCCAAAGCTTCAGATATTCTACGCCCTGCATTTGATACTGTTTGGCAGTCGGCTGGTTGGGAAGGTAGTCAGAACTATGACGAAAAGGGAAACTGGGTTGGAAATAGACAAGGTGGGTAAGGAATGTCAATCACCGATGCTTTTGAATAATCTGTACGGAGTCTGTACAGGGCGGAAATATAGGGTTCGTGCAACCAAGTACAACCATAGTAGTCTGTCACATTTGTCAACCCCTTTTTGGGGCTTTTTCAATAAGTAATACAAAGGTTTTATTGGTACAGGAAAATAGAATGGGATTTCCAGGGGTTGAGGGGTTTAAATATTAGAAGATTCAATTGGTACAGTCATTCTGAATCCTTAGCGTCACTTTTCGCACGATTGCTACTCAAACGCCAAACCGCTATCGCTACAACAGTTACCTGGAGGAGCTTTTAGAGGTGATTTTTCGTAAACCTCTAAAATTTTCGCTTTCTATCTCCTGTAGATACAGGAGCAACCATCCCACAAAAATGATGAACTCAATATTCCATCAGGGATTTACCGTTTTCGTAAACCTCCTAGGAATTTTGACCCTACCAACTCATGACGAAATCTGACTAAATCTGACTGACAACTTTTAATACTGGTCTTAGTATGGAAATCATCAAATGGGTAGCTAACTTATTCCGGTTTTTCGTTTCATTACTGATACTGTTGGCGAAATATTTCTTAACACCTATAACCCTTACTCTATTGAAGGTTATCCTTCATTAACATGGTCAAAAAATCCCATTTCGATGAATTCGCCAACAGTATCCATTACTTGTCACAACTGGTATCCAAGACAGAGGTTTAAGGAGATTACATGTCTAGTCAAAACACTTTAGCTACTTTGCGTAGCTTTGAAAAGGCAAAAGCCTGCATCGGCACACCACAGCTAGAAAAAGGGATTGAGGATACACTTGCGTGCATCTTTCAACACGGACTCAATCAGTATTTAGGTGTTTCTTTGCTCCACCAACATTTTCCTATTACAGAACATAATGTTTTAGTCAAGCACAGTGTGGGCGGAGAAATCGTCACCAAACCGCGTTATCTAAAAAAAGACGACGTTCCTACTCTCTGGAAAGCTTCGGCAGTAACAGGACAGCTAGCAGAGTTGATATCAATCGAATATTGGGATGCTAATGATAAGCTTGCTCCACAAGGGCGTAATACGGTAAAAATCTTACAACAAAATCCACAATTTCTGCTCGAATTTACACAGATTCTTTGCAATAGAGACCTGCAAGATATGTTGGGCTTAGTAACGCGAGACGGCGCGAACTACTTAAATCTCAATTCCCAGTCAACTGGTAACACAATTGTTGAAACTACGGAAGACGACACTTTAAGACTGCGTTATGCATCGGCTAACGAGATGAAAGGGGCAACGCCGACAAGCTGGGTCTTTGAGGGGACAAAACCCCATTACGAGATTGCGTGTACTTGGCACTGTGTCGGACATCTGCCTTAGAGATGATTTTCTAGTATATCGGCAGCACATCTCAGCCCAAAGTTATTGAGAATGTACGCGACTACATCTCTCAAGAATATTATAGCTGGGATGTGTTGAAGTCAACCTACGATCGCTAACTGAACCAGGGCAAACGCATCTTGTCAATAAAGGGCAAATATTCCAATTTATTGCCAAAATTATCAACAAGTTGCCCTTTATTGACAACATAATTTCTACATATAGCGTAGGTGGACACTGGAAGCCACTATGTATATTCTCTGAGCAATTTAGGTGCGTTTGCCCTGCTAACTGAACCGTTCTTGCTCATTGTTGAAAATATACAAGCACTAAAAAGGGAGGAAAAAATGCGAACGTCAAGTGCTTATGCCCCTCCGGTAGTCTGGGGACCTAAAACTCCAGTTTATCAAAGAATTCGTCTGGATGACTATCCCCAGACTGTCAGAATTACCTACAACGCATTAGGAAGCACAGATGTCTTTGGAGAAGTTTTCTATTACAGTCCAGAAGGTTTTAGACACGAAACTTTATTTAGTGGGATGACTATTACCTTGGGAAGTGGTCTTGGTCGTTGGGTAGAAATGCGTTTCAAAACAGGAATTACAGGAACGTTTGTCGAGGTGCAAGTAGACGATTGAAGCTGTGGCTTTTAGAGGATGTTTGGAAATAAGGAGGATGTTGTACAGTGACAAATTAAATGGCGTTGAGACAGATTCCTGTGATCGAGTTAAGCCTTACCCACTATTGACTGGCAACCATTAGTGCTGATAGAGCTTATAAGTTTCCGTTTTACTCTTAAGACTTAATGCTCGAAGAAGTGCAAGCGTTACAACCTCAATGACAGTAATTTGACACAGCGACAAAGAAAAAGTCACTGTACAAGTGCCGATGTTGATTCTACTCCTCATCAAATAGCCACAGTCTTCATAACTCAACCGCTCCTAGAGCTTTTAACGTCTCTATCTCAGCTTGGGTCAAACCTTTAACATCAGCAATTTTCATACCTGCATAAGGACCTTTAGCTTTTAATGTTATGAGACATTTGCCAGTTTGGACATCCCAAAGCTTGACAGTTTCATCGTCACTGCCACTGGCAAGGGTTTTGCTGTCAGAACTAAAGGCAATACACCGTACCCAGTTAGTGTGTCCGTGTAGCCCCTCTAAAGTTTTTCTGCAATCAGGATTGTTGATGTGGCTGATGTCCCATAATTTCACGGTATTATCTCCACTGCTACTTGCGAGAGTTTGACCATCAGGGCTGAAAGCTACTGACCAGACCCACCTAGTATGTTCTCGCAGAGTCTTAAGACATTGATGAGTTTTGACATCCCATAATTTCACGGTATTATCTGCGCTGCCACTTGCTAAAATTTGACCATTGGCACTAAAGAAGACCGAGTAAACCATGCCTGTGTGTCCCTCAAGAGTGCCGATAAATTGTCCCGTCCTCACATCCCACAGCTTGATAGTTTTGTCTTCACTGCCAGTAGCTAAGATTGCGCCATCAGGACTGAAAGCCACCGACCAGACCCAATTGCTATGTCCGACCCAGCTTTGCAGTTTCCATGTGCCATCTATATTTTTTCTCAACAGTTTCACTGTATTGTCATTACAACCACAAGCAATAATATTACTATTAGGGCTAAAGGTCACAGACCTTACTCGGCAGGATATCTTTAGTTGCTGGGAACCGCCAGTGTTGATATTCCACAACCTCACTGTTGTGTCATCACTTGCACTAGCTAAAATTTCCCCATCAGGACTAAATGCTGCTGACCAAACCCAATCTGTGTGTCCCTCTAACTTCTTACCCTCTTCATACTGACTTGTTGCTCTATCAATATTCCATACCCTGATGGAGCGATCGCCGCTGCAACTGACAAGAGTTTTCCCATCGGGAGCAGGACTAAAAGCAACAGACCGCACTTGAGCAGCTAATCCTTGCCAAGTTTTTAGACATTGGGCTTTACCTTTTTCTGTCAATTCCCAAAGTTTCACAGTTTGATCGTAACTACCACTAGCTAAAGTTTTCTTATCGGGGCTGAAGGCAATAGCTCGTACAGAATGATTGTGTTCTTGCAAAATATCAATACATTTACCAGTTTCTACATCCCAGAATCTTATTGTTTGGTCTTCACTAGCACTAGCAATGGTTGTACCTTGAGAACTGAACCTAACGCTCCACACCCAATCTTTATGTCCTTCTAAAATTTTTTCACATCGGCCTGTAGCACTATCCCATATCCTTACAGTTGAATCTTGACCCGCAGTAGCTAGCAAGTAATTATTTGGACTGAAAGCAATTGACCGCACAGGCTTAGTATGTTCCTGCAACCTATGAACTTCTTGCCATTCATCAGCACTGCTACCTTTTGTCCATATGCTCACTGTACAGTCGTCACTGCCAATAGCTAGAAATTTCCCATCGAAACTGAAAGCTACTGACCAGACTGAGTTCGCTTGTTCTGTCAAAAGTTTATATTCCCCAGTTTTTATGTTCCATAGCCTCACTGTACGGTCATCACTGCTACTAGCCAGAACTGTTTCGTTTGGGCTGAAAGCTACGCATCGTACAGATTTAGTATGTTTGCCCAAAACCTTACATTCACCTGTTTTGACATCCCATAGCCCTACTGTATGGTCATCGCTACCAGCGGCTAAAGTTTTTCCATCAGGACTAAAAGCGAGTGCCCATACCCAACTGATATCCCCACCAAAAGTATGTTCTTTTTGGTTATCTTTAACTCGCCATACATGAATGTGACCATTAGCATCTCCTGCGGCGAGCAATTCTCCATCTTGACTAAATGCTAAAGAAAAGATACTACCTATAGTTTCAGAAAAAACTGAATTAGATAAATCAGATCTCGAAAAGTCTATATTATATAAATTTACTTCTTGCAGGTATGCTTGCCAAACAAATAGATTAGAAAAATTCTTAAATTCAGAATTTTTCTCTATAATCTCACCCAAGGCAACTAAAATATTAAGAATATTTCCAGACGCATACCCAGGGATAAAAGGGGTTTTCCTTAAATCTGACAGAATTTGCTTTAACTTAGCTTCTAAATTGCTCTTGTGTTCTTCGGTAATATTTTCTATAACTGGTTTTAGTATTAAGCGGTACTGAATGTTTCTTATATAGTCTTTGGAAGTTGCAAGAATTAACGCAACTTTATTGAAAATTTTCAGATTTTCAGATCTTATTTCATTACTAATCTCTTGTATTAACTTTTCTATAACATATTCCATAACTACTGGCTGTTGGCTAAAACCATCTAAATTTCTCTCAATTAAACTGCGAAAGAAAACTGATTTTGTTAAACAGTCTAGTATAATAGATCTAGATTTGCTAGAAACTATATAATTTGCTATTTCATAATCAGAAATGGGTTTCCGATGAATAGCTAGCCAGTACATTATTTCTTTTTCGTCTTCAGATAACCGATTAAATTGTCGCTCTAACAAATCTCGGATATCACTTAACAAACTCGCATTTCTTTCAACATAATTTTGAACAAACTCTCCAAGGTTACCTTTTAATAAATGTTTAATTGTTGCAGATGCTATTTTTAGAGCTAATGGGTTGCCTCGATAATTTTCGATAACTTTCCTCCATTCATCTTCATTACCATGAAAATCACCAAATTCTGCAAATATTTTCTGAGCATCTGTAATATTTAAGCCTTGTAGCTGGAACAAGCGAACTGGTCTTTTCTTTCCTTCTAATAATTGAATTTCTTTGGGTTTCTCCCGACTTGTTAACACTAAGCAACTTTGGTGCTGCATTTCTCCGGCCTGCTTTATTAGCTCTCCATAGCCATCATATCCATCTCGATAAGAGCCAACACGATCGCCTTTACCCATAATTGATTCAGCATTATCCAACACTAGCAAACATCGGTGTTTTTTTAAGTAGTGGATTAGTTGTGAAACCTGCTCGTTTAAAGTATCTGCTATAGAGGTTTCTTGCTGGTTGGACAAAATTTTGATTATATCTCCTAGGAGATTGGTGATAGGCGGTTCATTACGAAGCGATCGCCAGATGACGTAATCAAACTCATCCTGAATTTTCTCTGTCAGTTTTATAGACAAAGAAGTTTTCCCAATCCCTCCCATTCCTAGTATTGCTACTAATCGACAACGATCCTCAACAATCCATTCCTCTAGCGTGGTTAGCTCTTCAGCACGACCATAGAATACAGGTACATCCGGTACACTTACCCAATCTATAAGTGTATTGGTGCTAGCCTCCCTACTGTCTTGTTCATCTTTGGGTTGGCAGTCTAACAAATGCTGCGATTGCCTCCGCTGCAATGCTGCTTTAAAATTTTTCTTTTTGACTGTTTCTCCTAATACCGTTGATAGTTTCTTCCATAAATCTTCACCAAAATTCTTAAAGTGTCCCTCACTATAACCATGCTCAAGTGCAATTTTTTGATATGTTTTTCCTTCCCAAGCTCCCTTAAAAATAATTATTTGCTGATCGCTCAGGTGTTGTTCGTTCTTGGCAAGAATTAATTTATCTATCAACTGCAATGCCTGATCAACGTTCATTGATTTATTTAGATGGGAAATTATTATGTATAGATTTACCTAAAATTTCGTTATTAGGCATATGTCAAATCAATTAAGAAAGATTTGATTAATGGATAACTATGGTAGTAGATTTAGCACAACTAAGGAAAGGTAAGCTGAACTGCAACACCTTGATGATTGATATTTCTGGCTAACCATCGGGGAGTAAACTTGGAGTAAGCAAGAAATTCCATAAAAGCCTTGTGTTCCCCGTTTTCCCATCCGTTGTAGTTTCCGTATTCATCAAAGACGATCACAGTTCCCGCAACAAGGCGACCCTGCTCATGCAGTGCTTGTAAGGCATCTCTCGTTGAAAGGTAGATGTCACAATCCACGTGCAAAAATACTACGGGTGTGGGAGTCTGCTCACCAAGCTGTTTCAGATGCCGATCAAAAGCTGGAAGTACCTCAGAGAACTGACCGATCAGTTGCACGCAGTTGCCAGGAAGTTGAGGGCGTTTATCCTCAGAAAGGGTAAACATTCCCTTAGGGTAGCCTTCTCTCCAATCCACTGGAAGTCCCTCAAAAGAGTCTACCGTAAACAGCTTCATTGGAGGAGCAAGCGCAGAAAGGAATGCTGAAATGACTCTCGTGCTTCTTCCTAAATAAGTTCCTAGTTCTAAGCAAATACCGTTTTCCAAATTGGCAGCTTGCAACCCCATGAACAGGAGTTCTGCCTCAGTGCGGGCTACAGCTGTCTCTTGAAGATACTCGGAGATAAATTTATCAAAACCGAAGCAACCTTCTGTTTTGTTCTGGGGATTAGTGTGAAGTATTTGCCAGTCCCTCAATCTAAGATACTCAGCGAGAGGAACCGCAAGAGAACAGTGACTAGAATTAAGAGAGTGAACCTCATGTAGCATAAGCTTTTTATCCCTTATTACCAATTAACACAGTTCCTACTAAAATACTCCAAAATCCTATTAGGCGAGAATAGAAGGTCGGTCGCGACAAGCAATGGATACTGAAGGCGTTGTCAAACATGGTGATCGCTCTGGTAAGAAATAAAGGAGTTCAAGGCTTTTAGAGCAGTTTTATACACTGGAGCAAGTTTTGCCGAGTTTGAAATCCTATAAAACGCTATCGCATAAAACCTCAAGTTCTGCTGCTGACGGCGAAGAGCTAAATTGGGCTTTAAACAAGACATTTTGGAAACAGTGCCTCAAAATCTTAATCGCTGTACAGTGTGTCTATCTCGTCCCTGATTGTGATATAGAGGTTGCCTTTTGGAAAGGCTGTCTTGGCAACACGCGCTGTTTCAGTAGGGGCCCTTGCCGATAGTTTTTGGAACTATGATCGCATTTAATCCAAAAATAAACTAGAAGATTCATTTGGCTTGGCGTGTAAATATTTAGAAGTAGTAGCCACATTAGAATGCCCCAACGTCGCCTGAACTAAACTGATTGGGCAACCTTTATCAAGTGAATGGGAAGCATGAGCATGGCGTAACCAATGGGCAGATACAGCATCACTCGCACCAACCCGTTTCGCCGCTTTCTTCACAAGATTAGTAAGGTACTCTCTGCTTAAAAATCCCTTACCTTTTCCCTTACGGCTACAAAATATCGGCTCATCATTACTAGCATTATTTCTGTAATTCTGTAATTCAGTACTTAAAGAAGGTGTAAGCCTTACCACGCGAGTCTTGCTACCCTTACCGAATACAGTAATGCGATCGCCCTGTAAATCCTCCCAAGTCAGCCCTGCCAACTCGGATACCCTTAACCCTCCATAATAAAGTACCTTTAAAATAAGTACATTACGCTGATTAGATTCAGTCGCAATCATCGCCTTAACCACATCCTCACCAAGAATCTTCTGGCTGAGAGTATCCTTTGACTTAGGCGAAAGCACAGCAGCGCCAACATTAAAAGAACAACAATAATATTACGCTATCGCGTTTTGTTAAGGAAAAATCCTAACAACTCTATACCATAAATTATGAATAGCGCAACAGTTACCTTTATTGAAAAGCCGTATATTTTAGTAACAGAACCCAGTTCGCTCAATGATGCGATCGCACCACTATTCAAAAGTGACATACAAGGAATAGATACGGAAACAACAGGGCTAGACCCACACACTCATAAACTGGTGCTAATACAAATAGCAACTCCCAATCATCCAGTAGTTATTATTAATGTCACCAATCTAACTCAATCCGAACTCAAACCATTGAGTAAACTTTTCACAACTAATGCAACCAAAGTATTTCACAATGCCAAGTTTGATTTGAAGTTTTTGAATCAAGCTGGAATTGATGTAAGTGGGCCATTCTTTGATACGATGCTGGCAAGCAAAGTATTGAAAGCTGGATTAAAAAAAATCACAGTCTCGAAAATTTGGCATTATCTCTGCTTAAAATCCAACTTGATAAAAGCCAGCAAAGGAGTAACTTTAGTCAAACTACTCTCACTCCAAGACAGTTACAGTATGCCGCCCTTGACGCAGCAATATTGCTCTTATTAGTCCCAATTTTAACTCGTAGGCTTAAAGCTGCACGACTGATGAATATTGCTGAAATTGAGTTTGAGGCAGTATCCGCCGTCGCTGGTATGGAATTGAATGGGATGCTGTTAGATGCAGCAAAAATGTCAATATTAAATCAAGAATTATGTGCGAAAAAACAAACTTATTTAGACGAACTCAAAGTCCTAAATCCAGGCAGAAGAATCCAACTTTCCTTATTCCCAGAAACGGCTGATACTGTTAACCTGGACTCCCCATCTCAAGTCCTAAAAGCATTCAAACATTTAGGAATACCTGTCACCAGCACTGGGAAAAAAGTCTTAATTCCACTGCAAAACGAATACCCAATTATCAAAAGTTTACTGGAATATCGTAAATATTCCAAGCTAATTTCTACCTATGTCCAAGGACTACCAACCCACATCAATCCAACTACAGGGAGAATCCACCCTAGTTATTTACAATGCGGTACGCGCTCTGGGAGATTTGCTTGTCGCAATCCCAACCTACAAAATATTCCCCGCGATAAAGCGATCCGTTCCTGCTTTATTGCCCAACCAGGCTACACGATTATTCGCGCTGATTATTCCCAAATTGAACTAAGAATAGTTGTCAAGATTTCAGGCGAAAGCCGAATGATTGAAGCATACAAAAATGGCGAAGATTTACATACCCTCACAGCTTCCCTGATTACTGGTAAGCCAATCAGCGAGATTACCTCAGAAGACCGACGATTAGCGAAAGCTATAAACTTTGGACTGATCTATGGCATGGGACAAAGCAAACTCAAAATTTACGCTGAAACCGAATACGGCGTAATCATGACATTAAAAGAAGCGACAAAATTCAGAAGGCGGTTTTTCCAAGTTTACCCAGGACTAAAGCGATGGCGTGAGCGCATCAAGCGGACTGTCTATGACGCTCAAGGGCGGACGATAAGGACGATGTTAGGACGTAGGCGACGTTGGGCAACCCAACCGCCCCTGTCAGAACTATTCAACCATCCGGTGCAAGGGACTAATGCCGATTTCTTAAAAATCGCATTAGGGAAACTGTACATCCCATAGTTGACCAGGCATAATGATTGTGACTAAGCGTTTCTGATAGTTTTGTTCGCGCTGCTGCGTTATCGGTGCAACCTATGATGATGAACAAAGTATCTGTGCGAATGTCTAACATTTTTTGGTTGAATGGTGCTGCGATCGCATTCAGTTCTAGTCCCCAAGCAAGCGAGTAGCGCAGGGCTAATGTTTTGGCTTTGTTAAGTCCGATTTCGCGATCGCAAAAGCACTGCCTGAGAACATTCGCTTCCTCAACAATATCGGGGTCTACGAATGTAATTTTGGTTTTCTTCCCTAGAATATTGAGGGTACGCGCAATGCGGGCGACACTGGCGGCTAACCAAGAACCAGTACCACCAAGTCCGACGACCGTGATATCAACTTGTGAATGATTTAGCAGTCTTAGTCCGCGAGCCTTGGCAAAGTCGTAATTTAATTGCATCGTGGTTAAATTTTGTGATTTTGATTACATAGGTTAATTAGCAGGGTGCGTAGTTTTGCATTCTGCTTTTGATGAGCGATAGCTATTTGTTAGGCTTGTTTAAGTCCCGCTCTTGTGAGCCTGTTGCCTGCTCGGTTGCGGTCAATGATGTTGCCTGGTAGCTCGTAAATTAGATGCGATGGCATATTCCAGTAATGCTGATACAGTCCGACTCTCGTACAGATTTCTGGCGTGTCTGTATTAACTCTCCCCAGCACGGTATAAATCCGAAACCCAGTCTCATCTAGATTGTCAGTAGGAGAAAAGAACGCGGTCATTGATGCGTGTGAGTGTGCATCTATTAATGCGTTAGCAAAAGTTGAATTTCTATCGTTGTGGAGCGGCTTGCAACTATTGGGGGTCTGTATTTGAAGTGGGATTTCTAATTCCCATTGGTTGTTGTAGTTGAGGTGAAATAGGATTTCGTTGCTGCTTGCATCTCTACTTGCCTGTAGCATTTCTAGCAAAATATCAACAGGGATTTTACCAGGGCTAAGTTTGACGTATGGCGTTACTGCTGCTAAACCTCTAATATGTTGTTCGTAGACTATTACAGGTATTAACACTTCTAAATTAGGGCGGTTAGCTCTTACAAATACACCATTAGCAGCAAATAGATACTCGTACAAGTGGCTGGTGTGTTCTGGTAATGTCGGTTCTTTAATTACCTTGTGGCTAACCAGTTCTAAATTAGGTTTATTCATTAGCTATCGCACCTATTAATGAGTTGGTTGTTGATTTCATGTATGGTTGTTGTAAGTCAGAAATTGGATATTTTTTAGCTTTTTTTGAGTTTAGATAGGCTAAATGTTGGCAAATATCATCTTTGTTGCGCTGTGATTTGCTATTTGATAAATGATTGTTGAAAGGGCTGGTAATGAACATTTCCCAGGCTGCATTCATACTTTGAGGGCTGCATTCAGGGGGGTGATTGTTGCCCCAGCAGATCTCACCTGATTGATAAACATTCGGTAAGGGGGTATAGAATAAAGGCGCGTCAGGGTTAAAGGTTTTTGTTTTTAATGCCCATACTGAATATTTATTATTCGCGCCGATAAATACCAGTAATGGCAATGGTACTCTCAGACTTCCAAATTCAGTACTGATAATAGTGTGAATTTGAGGAGGGATAAATTTCACTATCCAGCTTCCTGCTGAATTGCTTCCAGTACGGATTACTCCTGAATCTAGCCAGCCTGAATCTACTGGTACTCCTGAAAAAGCATTCCTTAAGCTTGTGCTTGATAGATATTTGTATCTTTCAATATTATTTTTCTTTGAATGTAGAATATATGCTCCATCAAGGAATAATAGTTCTGCTTGTATAGCATCCAAGCTGCGTGGCGGGTTCTGTAATATTTCTTGAATTATTTCTGACGTGATGAGAGATTCCATATTTTCATTACCTTTTTGAAGTTTGTTGTTAAGTCTGTTTCTAGCCAGTCAATTAGTGAATTGACTTTATTCCAGATCATCTCAGATTCTTGATATTGACTTGCGAGAAACTCAATATTTTTAATTGTCCAATTGAACGTTTCCTCTGTTTCTTCAGGTGTCTCATTAAATTCTTCTTGGTAGTATGAATCTAACCAAATGTTTCCAGTATTATGCTCCATCAGTTTTACTGCCAATGGTAGGAATTTTATGGGTGATTCAGCTTTGGCACAGAGGGTTTCTAATAACTCTGGATTAATTAAATCGGGATCGGCTATTTTTTCAAGTTTAATTTTTAAAGTTGATTCACTCCAACATACCTCTTCATCTTCCTCGTATTGTGATAAATCTACCCACCATCTGTAATAAGTACTTAAAATGATCAGAGCTTGCCAACCATGACGCATATAGGCTACATCAAAATCTTCTGTTTCCCAGTTAATACCATTACTTGCAATTGGAATGTAGTACAACTTTTCTTCTACTAAGTTAGTACATACCCAGTTATCTATCGGAAAAAGGTTGTCATTGATTAGATGAAATAGTTCTATTTCTTTGGGTGTATAATCCTTTCCTCGACTTGGTTTAGGGTAAGGCGGATAAGAAGGCGCGGTACTATTAGCAAATTCACTGGGGAAGAAGTGCTTGTAAATAAGCTCTAATGAGTAACTGATTTGTTGTTCTTCCAAGTATGCGATCGCCTTATCTGGCGATAAGATTTTGTAGTACTGCCTGAGTTTATGGATAGCAGCGATTGGGTGTATTGTTACTGGTGATTGCATATTGATTGCTTTGACTATCTAGTATGAGATTGGGAGTACTTATTGGTTCTGTACTCCCCGCGCTTGTTAAAAGCCTAGTGGTGTTAGTCCCGGCACTGGTGAACTTTTTTGGAGAATCACTAGGGACTTTTGTACTGTCTCAGCTTCTTGTGCGCCCCAACGGATGGCGGTTTCTATATCGGCTGCAAGTGCCTCCATAGAGTCATAACCCAATGGGTTAGTCAGTTCATGATGTTGGACTACGCGGCACATTTTGACAGCCGGGTTAATTTCTTCTGGTGCAAGTAGAAGCGTTTCTAAAGGTGTCTTGTTAGTTGAGCCTTTACTGCCTGCAACCTTAATTATTTTGATTACTTCCCCTTCCTTTCTGTCGATTCGCGCATTAGCTACATCAGGGTAGTAGGGGGTAAATAGTTGGCGTAGAAGAGTGTCATCATTAGCAATCTCCTCATCAACTGGGATTGTTTGACCTTCAATTTCAACGATTGTCTGCATAATTTTTTATTTGAAGAACGATAATTGTTTAACGGCATTAGGCTTTTTATCTGATAGATTATCAGTAGATTTTGTGGTTTGATTACCTGTGGTTTCTGGTGATTTGTTTTTCAGTTTGGCTTGTGACTGCTTTAACTTACGTTGAGCTTCCCGTCTAGGTAACTCTATTTTTAGTGCCTCAATAATTTCTGCGATACCTTCGGTAAGCTTCGCTAACGCTGTTGGTAATGGTGAGATGTCGCTGAGATGAACTAGCTTGCTAACTGGTATGCCACCTAAGTTGCTGGCGCTGATCATGACCTGGCGTTCTAATGAACCATTATCAGTTTCAGGAAGAAGAGTTATTGCAATGAGTATTGCGGCATTTTCATATGTAATCTCATCATTTGTTTCTTGGTTTTCAGTGAGTGTATTTTCAACTTCATCTTTGATTTCGGATTGGTCAATTTTTTCGCCATTTTCTGGTTCTAAATTCTCTTCGGTTAGATTGTAAGTTGTAGGTTTTTCACTCATTATTCTTAATTTGTATCTATGATTTCCAGCTTGAAGGGCGTTAGCCCTAATTGGAAAGTGTAAATTGAAAATAAATTAAGCTAATTAAATCTGCTATTTAGGTCAGGTTCTTCAATCCGCGTAGAACTTATCGTTACTAGGCAACTGTACGGCTTTTGGATTTACGTTTTTCTGTATTACTACCATTACTATTGCCATTTTGATTAGCTCGCTCTTTAAGATTTTCTGATGCTTCAGGAAGATTGCTTGCTACTAATTTGTACTCCACTCTTTCCTTGCGAATAACGTTGGTGCCGTCTACTGGGATACCTTCCTTCCATGCAGCTTTGATTTTGTTCTTGTTAGCTGTATAGGTTACGGTTCTAGTTCGGTATTCCTTCGGTAGCTCTTTCGGGTCTATCAGTATCTCGCAGCTAGGAGGATTTTGTTTGATGACGATTTGCCGTTTGCGTCCTACTAGGCTGTTTGATATTACGCCAAGTTGATGTAGTTGCAGAATATTATTATCTAGCGCCTCGCGCCACCGTTCTAAGCGCACGATTGCGACATTATGTTGTTGCATAAAGTACTCTTTACGGGCTTTTAGTGCAGCTATTTCAGCATTAAGCTGATCTGCTATCTCAGCTTGGATATCAGCCGCAGCTTCTTGATCCCCTTGGTTCTCCCAAATTTCCGAGAGAAGTGCTGTCTCATCTTCTGGAGTTTCAGCATTTTCTAGTTTTTCCCAGAGCAGTGCTGCTTTGATTGAAATCTGTCTTAGTGAATCTAATACTAAATTACTCATTTTCTACCATCTCCCGCAGGTTTCTAAATATTCTCGATGTGCTTCAATTTCTTCAATAATTGCGGTTTCCCCTGGACTAAGTTCAGACATTTCGTCATAAACTGTTGTTTGAGGGCAATTAGTGTTAGCGTCTTTTAAATCAACGTCAACATTTGTTTGTTCCAACATGATTAGCAATCACTCTTATGCGATTTCTATTTACTAGGCGCGATAGCGCCAGCGCTGACTTGTCAGTTCGCGCCTGTATCAAACAGTTAGCTTTTGTACTAAGAAAGCGTTAATTACTAAACAATATTTATTTCTCAAGGAATAAATTATGTATAAAAAAGGTTTTTTCCCTGTTGTTCTTATTCCAGATATCTTGGTAGAATTCTGCCGTAAAAATCCTTTGCCTGTGTTGAATGAACAGTCTACAACTTCTAATTCAACTTCATTGCGGGTTTTAGCACCTTTGCCACCAGTAAAATCATCTAGTTATAAACCAAGATATTCGTTTATATTTCAGTGCTGGCTATTTTGTCTAATAGCTTTAGTAGTTGTTAACTGGTTTTTAGGATTTTATTTATTTAATCTTTTATTAGCAATTGCTAGTTCAATATTTGTAGCTCTATCTTTTGTCGGCTATGATTATTTGATTGTTCGACAGTTAGAGCTAGAATATCAGCAGAAAATTGACAAATATCAGCAGCAATTATCAGAGTATAGTGTTCAACAAGCACTTGCTTTAAGTTTAAAATCTGAAGCTAAAAAAGACGATAAAGATAATAAATATAAAAGTCGATACGAGTCACTCATATTAAAGCACCAAAAGCAATTACAAGGGTTGCTAATTGGTAAAATACTTTTACCGAGTGATCGGGAAAGTACGGCTACTCAAGGGGCAAGTGAAGCTGTCTTTTATACTTATTTGTTGCGTTATTTCCCTGACACTTTTCAGGGGGGTGTTTTTCCTGTACCTGGTAAAAGTTTTCCTTACACGGCTGATTTCAGGACTCTTCATAAGAAAACTGGCTTGTTTATTCAAGTTGAAGTTGATGAGCCTTATGCTTTTGCTACTCAAAAACCACATCATTGCTATCAGAATAATACCGATGAGGAACGTAATCAGTTTTTTCTTAATGGTAATTGGGTAATAATTCGGTTTGCTGAACAGCAAATTGTTACTCAACCGGAATCTTGTTGCAAGCAAATTGCCATAATAATTTACCAGATAACTGGTGATTCTAGTTTCTTATCTCAGTTAAGAAATTTCCCCAATGTTAAACCTCATAAGCATTGGACAGAAAAGGAAGCTAAGATGATGGTTAAAAATAATTATCGTGGAACTTATCTTAGGAATGTTAAATCTTCTAAAAAATCTAATATGAATGGATATGGTAGAACTAAATCTAGATCTAATAAGAAGCAAAATACTCGCAAATCTCGTAGGTAAGATTAAGAAAAGAATGCGATCGCACACTATAAATTCATACTTAATAGATGCGATCGCAAAG
>JBARVL010000562.1:0-3030 GCA_049646245.1 Crinalium sp.
CAAAAGCTGGCGCACCAATGGACTTTACAATTGGTGGTGAAACTTCTGTTCCAAAGTTAAGAGGACTGACAACAAATTCACGCTATCGAGGGCGATGGGTAGCGATGTTAATTTCTATGCACATGAGCTTTTTAAATGAAGGCAAACGTGGAGAATCAAAGGAATTAGATGAATTTTTAGATGAGCAATTAGAAAATCAGAAGAAATGGCGTAAGGAATTGGGTTTAAGTAAGGAAGAAGCCGAGAAAGCTTATGCCTTCTTTCAGTGGTGCGATCGCTTTTCCTTAATTCTCTGTAGCCAGGAATTACCTGATGGAGAACGACAGTTAGAAATTAGTAAAGGTCCAGACGGTAAACGCTATGATGTTATGAAAAATGCTGATAATCATGTAGTCGTTACGCCTTGGCCTTTTGCAGAAGATAAGTTTAATGTTAAGATTGAAGCTTCTTATCTATCTCAAGTCAAATTCGACAATAATGAAGAACTCACAGAAGCTTTGCAAAATGCCCCAATTAAAGAATTGGAATGGACATTAATCAAGGCTTAAAATCAGTAAATTAATTTACTGGGTTATGTCGATGGGCATAACCAATAGACATCGACACCAAATAAAAGGTGCGTAACCTAGAATTATTGTAGAGATGTTGTATGTAACGTCTCTACATTCGCATGAACGGAGATATCTAATATACTCGGTTGATTAATTAAGTTTCTGCATCTTAAGTTGGTAGGCATAAATAAACGTATAGTGAAATTCCTACCTCACGCTTCACCAGTCCCCAATCAAGAGCGATCGCTCTTTAACGTTTAATTTGACTCACATACTTATCTTAAATTATAAATCAACTTCACATAAAAATACTAACTTGGATATATTGACTTATTTATGTCATAATATAAAGGAAGTGAAAAATCGATCAGTAGGATGTATCAGCACATTCTCCCTATCTGAATCGGATAAAATGAGCTAATTTTTTGCTCAGAAGGATAAACATTTATGAAAATTCAAGCATTAGACATTCAAATTGGACACCGTATTATTGCCTACTGTAATAGCAGGATGCAGACTTGCACAGTAAGAGAGATATTATACCCAGATCAAAAGAACGTTACCTTAAAAGTATTCACATCTGGGCATTATCGGCACTCTGCCTCCTCTGTGGTGCAATTTAACCGAGATGCTTTTGTTGATTGTGTAGGCGAATTGTGACTATTTAACTAATATTTCAATTATATAAGACTAACTTGCAGTGATTTAATTTGTAGCAATAAGTTATAAAAAGTGCTTTGTTACAACATTTGCTGTCAAATTATCAGATTGAGCATCAGGAATGCCTTATTTTTAAATATCGCTGCTGTAGCTCATAGTGGGTAGCATTATAGATATGCTACCCATTTATAATGGTATAGATACTGCCAAAAATTTGATTATTACTAATAACTATGAAAAAAACATTTTCCTGCTTCACAGTGGGGTGTTTAGAATTAATCCTGCTGGTAGGTAGCTGTGCTGCTACTCCTAAAACAGAGCAATTAGCACAACAGAGGCAAGTAACGCCTAGTGTGCAAAATTATACCACACCATCTGCACAAACTGAACTTAAACTTAGAGGTATTCCTCTGGCGTGTTACGTGCGTGTTGGTCCTCTGGGGTTTTTACCGTCTTCAGTTTCTAGTTCATTCAGTATGCTGGCAAATGAGCAATCGACAGAGTTAGCTGAAATAGCACTAGCTTATGCTCAAGCTAAACAATTTTCGAGTGCGATCGCAACTACTAAAAAAATGGACGATAATTTAATTCAAGCTGTAACTTTAGTAGATATAGCAGGGATGTATGCTGAAAAAGGTCAATACACTCAAGCTAAACAGTTAGTAAACAGCATTCAGGGTTACGATACATTTAAATCCCAACTCTTAGCTAGAATTGCCTCGAAGTATGCCTTATCAGGTAAACCTCAGCAAGCTTCGCAAACATTTATGCAAGCTTTACGACTTGCTAAAACTCTTGATGCCAAATTAATGAGAGACGGTGCAATAGCTGACATTGCCATTGAATATGCCGCCGCAGGTCAATATAAACAAGCACTGCAACTAACTAAAACTATTAAAGATGAATCGGAAAAACCCAAGGCATTAGCAGGTATAGTTACTCAATATGCTCTTGCGGGTCAATTTGACCAAGCTTTAAATTTAGCTAAAACAATTGGGGATGACTATTATAAAAGCAAAGCCTTAGAATCAATGGCTAACTCTGCTACAGTTAACCAACTCGCTCAACTTACACAGGTAACTCAAACAATAAAAGATGATACATATAAAGTTGTATCTTTAGCTAAAATTGCTAGTCGATATGTGGCTGTTGGTAACTTTGACCAAGCTGTAAAAGTTACTCAAATGGTGAATGCAATTAATCCAGATGGTGATTTGTTGCCCGATATTATTACTGAGTATACAACTGCTGGTAAATTTGATCAAGCTTTACAACTTGCTAACAGTATGAAGAATGAATATTGGCAAGGTCAGGCGATGGTTAAAATTGCAGGTAAATATGCGGCTGCGGGTTTATTTGACGAAGCTGTAAAATTTGCAGATACAATTAATTCTGGAGAAAATAAGACTCAAGCGTTAAAAGCGATCGCTTCTGAATATGCTAAAACTGGGCAGTACGATCGCGCATTAGCACTCGTAGGAACTATCCCACCTGCTGCTAACACTACTTACGAAGCGATTCAAGCACAGTTTATTCCTTTACTCAAGTGCGCTCAAGCACAGTAAAGTAGTATAATTGTTGCAAAAATGATTTTTGGGGGTTTAACTTTAATTTAACCGCAGATAAACGCAGATAAACGCAGATAAAATTTCAAGATATTTGCGATCGCCTGAACATATATCATCAATTAGCCACTCGTTTTCTTTTGATTCTACGTTGCATTACTTTTTTGAGGAACATTTCTTCTGCTTGTCCTTGGGATAAATTTACTTGCCGTAATTTCAAAATTAAGGAACCAGAATTAGTTTGTGCAACATGA
>JBARVL010000563.1:0-5979 GCA_049646245.1 Crinalium sp.
AATAAGCTGCGGAATGTTGGGTTTAGTGCGGAATTAGATTTAAGTGGTAGTGCATTTAAGAAACAATTTGCCCGCGCTGATAAAAGTGGGGCGGTTGCTTGTTTGATTTTGGGTGATGAAGAAGCAGAAAACAATACAGTTAAATTGAAATGGATGGTATCTAAAGAACAAAATGCGATCGCGCAAGCTGATTTGTTAGCAAAAATTGATGAGTTGCGCGATAGAATTGCTGCTTTGAGAACTTAAACTATATGATTTACCCAAACAAACATTGCTCTCAAATGCCCACAGGCTAAAGCCTGGGGCTATACAGACTAAGCCTGCCTACGCAGGCTTCAATTAATACTTGATATTCATTGAAAATCTAGCCCGCGCAGGCGGGCTTTGTTAGTGTAGCTGCACCTTTCAAGGTGTCAGCTATATAGATTTTGCTATTAAAAATTTACGCAAAAACTCCCAAATATGGAATAATCAGCTTGTAGTTGTGAAAAAGTATCGCAATTATTGCAGGTCTTAGTATAAATACTCACTATTTTTCGGCTCTCTAGTCATTATTCCTAACATTATTTTAATTTGTGGCATCTCCAAAAGTTACCCCAGGGCAAGCACTAACTTCTCAGCAAAAAACAGGCTTAGATTTAATATCTCGTTTACACGGCGGGCGTGATGTTGTCCTAGCTATTGATTTAACTGAAAGTGTCGGGTTAAATGATGAAGGTCGGACTCGTCTGAGACAAATTGTTCAAGATAGTTTACAACCTGGTGATTCAGTATACGTTGTGCCTTTTGCTGCAACGGTAAACCCGCTTTCACCGAATATTAATCCCATAGGGCTAGAAAATTATATTAAATTTAATGGTAAAAAATCTGATATTGAAGAAATTTTACAAGCGATTCCTTTTCAGCCTGATTTAAGGCTACAGAAAACAGATATTCAATTAGCAGAATTAAATATTTATCAAAATCTGGCAGAAATAAATCAATTAAGATTGCAACAAAATTTGCCAGTGAAACCGCAATCTGTTGTCTGGATTACTGACGCGCCTTTATTTAGTAAATTAGGTGCAGATTGGATTGAAACACCTGCTGAGAGTCCTTTGAGATTAGAAAATTCTCAGGAAAGTCAACAGCGACAAGCTTGGATGCAAGCTTTACCATTGGATAAGCGATCGCTCTCTATTACCACTGATAATAACAAACAATATAACCTAACTGTTGTTGATATTCCTGCCACAGTACAAGAATTTTGTACTCCCGCCCCTGGAGGCAGAGAGACTTGTTTAGTTACTCCTTATTTAATTAAGCAGTTATGGCTACCTGGATTAATTTCAATTGTATCCTTAATCACATTAGCGGTTGCATTAACACACTGGATTAGTTTACAAAAGAAGTGGCAGTTAACAGTGGATTTTGTCACAACTCAGCAAGATGATGATAAAATTTGTTACTTACCTAATAATAAACGTATTGCTATAGGCGAATATGAACCTAACTGTATTGACTCAATTGATACACCAGGAACAGAAGTTAGGGCTTATTTAGTGCGTAAGGGGAATAAATTATATTTAGAACCGACGGGAGAAGCCCCAATTTATTACAACGACAGAGAAATTATTAGTCGTACTCTTTTATCGAGTTCGCGGATTAATATCAATTGTCCAGACAGATACAATCGTGATTTTGAATTTGTAATTAAAATTAAGAAATAAACTTATATGCAATCTCCTCAACAAGAACAGCAATCTCAAGGCATTAACCGCACTATTTGTATCGGATTAGGTGGTACAGGTAGAGATGTTTTGATGCGGATTAGACGGTTAATTGTAGACCGCTACGGGGATTTAAATAACCTACCTATTGTCAGTTTTGTTCATATTGATACAGATAAAGCTGGTTCACAAGGATCTGGTTTGCGTACAGGTAGTACATATCACGGCGTTGATCTGAGTTTTAGGGAATCAGAAAAAGTCAGCGCCACCATGAAAACCACAGAAGTTACTAACTTTGTGCAAGGATTAGAACGCCGTTATAATTATGATAGACCAAGCCCATACGATCATATAGGCAGATGGTTCCCTCCTCAATTGTTACGCAATATTAAAGCAATTGAAGAAGGCGCAAAAGGCATTAGACCTGTAGGTAGATTAGCATTTTTTCATAATTATTCCAAAATTAAAACCGCCATTGACACAGCAGAAAAACGTACTAGAGGACATGAAGCAAACTTATTAAAATCTGGGTTAAGAGTTGAAGCAGGTTTAAATATTTTTGTGGTTGGTTCTCTCTGTGGAGGTACAGGGAGTGGGATGTTTTTAGATGTTGCTTATAGTCTCCGACGCGCCTATGGCGATCAAGGGGCGCAAATAGTCGGTTATTTAGTAATTAGTCCTGAATTATATGGCAATACTCCTAATATGATTGCCAATACTTATGCAGCATTAAAAGAATTAAATCATTACACAACTCCAGGAACGCAATTTGAGGCTTGTTATAATATGCAAGACCTGATAATTGTGCAAGAAGAACGCCCACCTTTTGATTATGCTTATTTAGTTTCTAATCGAACCGCCGGGGAATATGCAATTTTAGAACAAAGCAAGTTATGTAATGTTATTGCTCATAAAATAGCCTTAGATTTTTCTGGAGAGTTAGCGCCTGTAGTTAAAGGAATGCGCGATAATTTCCTCCAGGACATGATTGAATGTGATAGCCATCCACGTCCGAATATTCAGCGTTTTTTAACATTTGGATTTGCCGCGATTTATTTTCCTCGTGATATTATTGTGCAAACTGCTTTAAAAAGAATTAGCTGGAAACTGGTTAATTTTTGGGTAAATGGTGAAGGACAAAGCCCAGATCCACAACGTTTATTAGAGCAATTTTATCTGCAATATCGCTGGCATAGTGATTTGGCTCAAAAAGATGGTTTAAGTATTAGACTATCTGAAGGTGTGCAAGAAGCTAATAAGACTTTTGTTAATACAATTAATACTTGGAGTAATAAGCTAGATAAAGCAATTGCAAATTGTCAGAATAAAGACGATCGCACTGGAATTAGACAGCAATTACCACGAGAATTTAGAGAACAGTTTCGTAAGATTCAGCCAGGTGAAACTGAGAACAGCCGAGGTATTTGGTTAACCAGATTACAGCAAATTCGCCCTAGAATTACAGAAAGCCTTCAGGAAAATATTGACGAGTTTTTGTTAGCATTACTGACACCAAGTAATTCTAACTTCTCCGTAAAAAGTAGCCGTGAGTGGTTAGAAGCGTTAAAGACAGATTTAAATAGTTATCAGCGTAAATTAGAAGAACAAATAATTAATTTTAGTGGGGCGCGGACGTTAGAAGATATTGAGAAAAAATGGCGAGATACTGAGCAAATTATTGAAGATATTGAGCATAAATTTGTATGGATGGGTAAGAATGCTCAAGTACAAACCGAAGCTAAACGAGTTGTACGATCAGTTTGCCAACTTATCAAGCATAATTTTGATTTAGAAGTTGCTCAAGAATCTTTAAAAATTGTTAATGATTTACAAAGACACCTGCAAAACCGTATTAATCAAGTTGCAGCATTTAGCAATTTATTAGATAGCTTAAAAACGAATTATGAAAAAGAGGAGTATGAATTAAAACAACTACATTTTGATGAGATGAGTGGTCAGGCTATTTTTGCTCCTGAAGATTTGGAGGAATGTTATAGTATATTGTTACCCGAAAAAGATTTTCGCGCTCAAGTAGTGCTGGTAAGTTTAGAAATTACTGAACCCGCAGGAAGGGGAGAATCTTTGGGTTGTTTTATTGAGCGCGATCGCTTGTCCGAAAACCAGCTACAATCAGAAATTAATCTTACCGTTGATCGCTTATTTGGCGCACGTAGCACAACTATTGTAGAATCAGTAATTAAGCGGTTCATGCAATACTATTCTACTTCAGAGCGTCCTGTCCGTTTAGGACAAATTATGCAAGAAGCTGAACCGTTATTGCGCCTTAACTTAACTGATGCTTATTTCCGCAACACTAGCAGTAAAAGTAGTAAGTTAATTGGATTTAAAAATAGTGATGAGTCGGAAGTAGTGCAGTTTAAAACATTACTTCTGAGAGATTTAGGAATATCCGATAGCGTCTTAAAACCAACGCAAGCTAAAAACGAGATTATTATTGTCAATGAATATGGAGGGTTTCCCCTAAGATTAATACACGGTTTGGAACAAATGCGGCAACCTTATTTGCGGGAAAAACAATTAAATGGGGCATTTCTGCATAATGATAGACAGGATATTTTTCTAGACATCATCCCTCCAGATGCGAGAAAAATTGAAGAATTAGAGGATATTTTTTATCCTTGTCTGGCGTTTAACTTAATTCGGCAGAATCCTAAAACTAACCAATTAGAATTTGATTGTTATGATAATTTGCAAGGCTGTAATTTTACCGCGTCTTTAAGTCCAATATGGAATCAAGCATTAGAAGAACTAGCAAATCGCGCTGACAAGACAAAAGCATTAGAACAGCTTTTAAATGGTGCGATCGCTAATATAGAACAAAATCGCGATAGCTGGCAATCTGACTATTTACCCAAACTACGCGAGTTTGTTAATAAAGTCAAGAAATTACCAAATGATCACCCCAATTACCCCGATCAAATTAGAGTAGTAGGAACAGAGGATACAATAGATAACTTAGCGGAAGAAGGAATAATTGAGCGCTTTTGGAGAAAAATAGAGGAGCGAGTTAAATTATTACTAGCAGGCAATAGTTATACTTCAGTAATTACAGAGAATGAACAAATTATTAATGGTGAAATAGTTATTGCTGCGCCTGAAAAATCTGATAATAACATGACAAAACGGCGGAGAGAACTTCAAACGTATAAGCAAGATTTAGAGGATGGTTTTATCACCAAAGAAGAGTACGAACGCCTTAGTCAAGAAATTATGAAAAAATACCCTTTATAAATTATGCCGCTAATCCCAGTTGAGTTAATTTGTTTAATTATTGTATTGGTTATTATCCCCTCTATTGCTACTATTTTCTTACGGCGTTCTCTTTACAAAAATTTAGTAAAACAAGCAACTCAAATAAAGAAGTTGCTAGAGGATGAGGATAATAGCAGTGTCATAGAACCAACTATATTACAAACCCTAAAACACAGATTTAAAACAGCTAGTAGCCAATTAGACCACGTTAATACTACAGCTTTAATAGATCAGGTTTATAGCCAAGAAGAAATTTTCTTTATTTTTCAAAAATTTAAGTATGAAGAAGTTGAGTATTTTTGCCGTCTGTTGCCTAACTTACTGCTAACTTTTGGATTATTAGGCACTTTCCTGGGAATTACGCTTAATTTAAATGAGCTTAATCACGTACTCAACCAAACTAATATGAATAATGTTAGCGACTTAGTGCGTGAGCTACAAAGACCTTTACAAGGCATGGCAATTGCTTTTATTACTAGCTTAACGGGGCTGTTTTTTAGTGCTGTGTTAATATGTTCTAATGGTAACTGGAATACTAATTTAGTTAAACATTACTTAATCAACTGCTTAGAAGATTATCTTGACAACGTTTATCAACCAAAGATAGAAGGTAATAGTCGCCTCGATCAAGCTGTCAACAGGATGGTATCTCAGCAAAATGAGTTTTTAAGTAGATTTCATGATAATGTGACATCTGCGATTGAGGCAGCACTAGGAAACGTAGCACAACAAATTGCTCAAGGTAATCAGGAAGCAACTACTTTAGCAAAGCAAGTTTATGAGCGCTTCACCGAATCATCTGGAACAATTGCCAGTGCTGCTAATAACTTACAACATAGTATTGTAGGGTTTGAAAATGCCGTTGCTGCTATGATGAGAAGTAGCGATAAGTTTGAACAAACTGCTTTAACATTTGAACAAAGCAAATTTCCTGAAAAATTATCTCATGCTACTACAAATTTAGCGAATACCCAGAGCAAATTCTCAGAATCAGCAA
>JBARVL010000564.1:0-4542 GCA_049646245.1 Crinalium sp.
ATCTTCACAGAATTTATATTTAAATTGTCCCTTTATGGCTAAGAAGGAAAGGATAATAAATAGACCACTGAGAAAAAAACCTCAACGCACTTACTACAGAAGCTACCAACCGCCTATGCCATCGACACGAGAGCGTGTATCAAACTTAAATATTCACAAAATAGTCGAGCGTGTCCTTTTTTCAGGTCATTTGAGTCGTCAAGAGTATGTTGATCTAATTACCACTATGCTCTCTGACTACCATATTACTGACGAAGAGCGTCCTCAGCTAAATCGTGTCTTTGACGGTATCCAAAGTGGTCAGATTAAGTTTGTTGATTAAAAAAGGTGATAATGAACATTAACGATTAACAATTAATAATTAACAATTAACAATCACCAATCACCAATCACTAATCACTAATCACTAATCACTAATTACTAATCACTAATGAACAAGGAAACTATTTTAGTTACAGGGGGCGCGGGCTACATTGGTTCCCATGCAGTATTAGCACTAAAACACGCTGGTTACGAGGTGGTGGTGCTGGATAATTTAGTTTATGGGCATCGAGATTTAGTAGAAAAATTACAGGTAAAGCTAATTGTGGGTGATTTGTGCGATCGCACTTTACTAGACAATTTGTTCACTAACCATAATATTAGTGCTGTGATGCACTTTGCTGCTTATGCCTATGTAGGTGAATCTGTAACTAATCCCAGCAAATACTACCGCAATAATGTCATCGGTACGCTGACGCTTTTAGATGCGATGATGGCAGCTTCTATCAAGAAATTGGTCTTTTCTTCTACTTGCGCCACTTATGGTATACCCAAAACAGTTCCCATCCCTGAAGATCATCCCCAAAACCCGATTAATCCCTATGGCGCTACTAAGTTGATGGTAGAACGGATGCTATCAGACTTTGATACTGCCTACGATTTTAAATCTGTCTGTTTCCGATACTTTAACGCCGCAGGTGCTGATCCTAATGGGTTATTAGGGGAGGATCACAACCCAGAAACTCACTTAATACCATTAGTGCTACAAACTGCTTTGGGTAAACGCGACTCGGTGGCAATTTTTGGCACAGATTATCCTACTCCAGATGGTACTTGTATTCGAGACTATATTCACGTTACTGATTTAGCCGATGCCCATGTTTTAGGTTTGAAATATTTGTTGCAACTCGGAAATTCAACAGTATTTAATTTAGGTAATGGTAATGGATTTTCTGTGCAAGAAGTAATTGAGACAGCGAAAGTAGTCACAGGAAAGGAGATTAAAGTGCAAAAGTGCGATCGCCGTCCTGGAGATCCTCCTATTTTAGTTGGTAGTAGTGACAAAGCTAGAACAATTCTTGGTTGGCATCCTCAATATTGGGATCTTAAAGATATTCTTTCCCATGCGTGGAAATGGCATCAAAATCGCCATGCTTAAGCTGTTAAGCTTTGACTACTTTTGAGCAATTAGCAAATTTACAGTCTCAATTGTGGTTACTTGCAAGTTTTTTGCTAAAGAAGTAGGTGTGTTAGAGTTGAGCTTAACTCCCAAGAAAAGATTGAGTGAAAAGGTCAGGGTAATTGCAATGATAATTTTTTCCAGCATCCCATACTCCTTCAAGCTATAACTTACTCACACCTATCTCATGATATATCTATCCTTCAACCGTCTCTAGGACTCCCACCACACTGCACTGGGTTGGTGGTGAGATGAATCACGGGCAGGATTTTGTGCTAAAATACCATAAGACAATTTCGGATTCTTAATTATTTATGGTACTAAAAGAGAAACTGAACTAAGAGTGTACCCAAGCTACCCAAGAAATTAAAGAAATTGGAACCACCTTTTTTAGCTGGTTGACGGGCTAATTCCATCCCTTTGATAAAGTTTTGTGATGCTTGATAACCCGTAGTATTTTTTTGAGTAGAAAATATTTGACTAGCCCTTTTAGCATCTTGAGTTGCCGCCGCCTCGTTTCCAATTCGGTAAAGCACTAGCCCCCGACCCAAGTAAGCAGGAGCAAACTCAGGATTTATAATAACTGCCTGATTATAATACTCAATGGCTGCCTGATAGTTTCCCCCCTGAGCTTCTGTCAACGCCCATCTATAAAAGTCTTCCGGTTTACCAGCGTTTGGAGGAATACCTATTGCGCCTTCAACATAAGCAGTACTAAGGCTGGTATTAGACAAGTTAGCATTGAGCAAGTAAGCATCTCTCAAATCTGTGCCAGTTAAGTTAGCACCAGTTAAGTTAGCGCCAGTTAAGTTAGCGCCATATAAAGATGTACCGCTAAGATTAGCATTACTTAGATCAGCACCAGCAAGATTAGCTCTAGATAGATTAGCACGAGTCAAGTCAGCGCCTTGGAGTTGAGCTACTGAGAAATCAGCCATTACGAAACCTGCACTCCTCAAATCACATTGCTGACATTGTTTGGTTGATAGCAGTTGTCTAGTATGTTCGAGGTTTTCAGCAGTTGCAGGTGACACAGGAATTGTAGCTAACAGTGTAGTAGTTATTACACCCCGACACACATTTATGAGGATGGTGGGTGAAGCAGGTGATCTAGTGTCGCGGAGATTACTCATATTATGATGATGGTCAATTGACCCTTGACTGTTGACTTCTGGCTAACTGCACAATGTTAGTTTTATTTTATTTTATTGGCTTTAAGCAGAGCGATCGCACTACAAGAGCAATTATTGTAGACATCGACACAAAATGCTCATTTGAGTTTATTTACTTTGTTTTTAGGCTTATTTTTTGTTACCTTGATAATTACAGATCTGACAATGATGTGTGAAAATTCACAAAAATTTATCTTATGTAATTTAACTTGAATTTATTTCAATTCAAGTTGCTTATTTTACAGGAGTGCAGCTACAGGTGGCAAGTCAAAAAGTACTAATTGTGGATGACGGTAAAACCATTCGGATGCAAGTTAAAGAAATGTTACCGAAAGGGTCATTTGACGTTATAGAAGCACAAGACGGTGTAGAAGGGCTGCAATTAATGATTGCATTGCGCCCCAACCTAATTTTATTAGACTTTTTTATGCCTAAGATGAATGGTTGGGAAGTCATAGAAAAAATGCAAGCTCATAAAGAATTACAGGCTATTCCTTTAGTAGTAATGTCTGGTCGTAAAGACGAGGTGACAGCGAAAATTCCCAAACTATTTCAATTATTTGAATTTATTGAAAAACCATTTGATCAGAAAGCATTAATAGTAGCAATGAAATCGGCAATGGCAAAAGCCAAAACCCGACAGGCACAAGCCAATAATGGTGCAAAAGCTACGGCTACCGTTGCCGATAAATCTGTTGCTGGTTCAGATGATATTCAACAATTAAAATTACAAGTAAAAGCTTTAGTTGAAAGAAACGCTAAAATGCAAGCTGAAATAGAAGCGGTGAAAAAACAAATGGCTCAAATAATGGCATTTGTTAAGCAAAAAGTCAAGTAAATCAATTAACAATTAACAATTAACAATTAACAATGACCAAATAAACAGCTATAACCACCACCCAAAAAAGCGAGAGTAATAAAAGTTAAAATTGTAGGTCTTCATTTGATGGCAAGAAGCTTTCCGCAGCTTGAGATTGTTGCCAAGCTTGGTTTGCTTCTTTGATTTTTTCAAACAGAGATAAACGGGATAAAGAGCGTTTTTGAATTAATTTATCAATCTGATATTTAGCTTTGATCGCCTCCCGTACTTCTACGGGAGTAACTTCTTCAGACCAGTCAAAATCAGCCGCAGATACAATGGGAAGTCTTGAACCTAACTTTTCCACAGGCATATCTGAAATCCTGTATAGTAAATATTCGCGCTTTCTTCTAATTTGCTCGGCTCGATTTTCTATTTCTGCTAAAACACCAGCAAACTGGCTAGGATGATGAGTAGAAATAGCTACCATAACTTCGATATCAGTTAGGGGAATTCCCAAAGCATTTGCTTTATCTAGTAACTCTGGGGGAATATGTGTAAGTTCAGGAGGATTGATAGCTGCTAACATTTCAGCTAAAGCTTGCTGCAAAATTGCTTTAGCTTGATAAACCGTCTCATTACTAGCTTCATCAGGGGGAGTAGTTTCGAGCAAGTATTGCATACGGTTCGCAGCATTTTGTAACAAAGTTATTGCAACTTGAAGGCGTTCGTAATTCATATTGATAGCTCTAAGATAGAATTATTCAGCAGTTAGTAAATGTAGTGTGCGATCGCTCGCTTGTAGTAGAGTAGGACTAAACCCTCGCATCAAGGCTGGTCATGGGTCATTGATAATTGATAATTGATAATTGATAATTGATAATTGTTAATTGTTAATTGTTAAACCTCGCCTGCGGTAGTCTAGATCGAGTGACCATATTCGCTCTTTTTTCACGCGATCGCTCTATGTCCTCCACAGTTACCAGTCCTACTCGTACCATTCGCATCGGTTCTCGTAAAAGCCAACTTGCCCTAGTTCAAACTTATTGGGTACAAGAACAACTCCAGAAACACTTCCCAGATCGTACCTTTGAAGTCCACACCATGAGTACTCAAGGGGACAAAATTCT
>JBARVL010000565.1:0-6055 GCA_049646245.1 Crinalium sp.
AATTCATGTCAAACAGGAAGTCCCTTTGACAACGGGAGACACATTGAGTAGCCGTGTGCGGTGAAAGTCGCTCTTCTCGGTTTCGGATGGGAGGGAGAGGTTAGTAATAACTTCTCTCGACCCTAACTCCAAATCTTTGATTTGGGCGGGGTAGTTCATAATGCGATCACTACTAAACAGTTCAACGCCCATTGAGTTATTTAGCAGCGAAACACAGTTATATATTTAAGATTCTACGGCTGAAACTTGTTCTACTATTTTGCAGCGTCCTTTAATCACACCCCGTAATAGTCTGTTTATAGCCTGTTGTTCTTCTTCCTCCAAAGTCTCTTCTAAGGTAGCTGCCATCAATCCATAACGGTCAGCTAAAGTTATAACCCCTGTTTCGCTAACAGAAACCAGCATTTCAGAAACAGCACCAGGAAGAAGACGGATTTGGGGATACATAGGAATAGGGGCGTGAACTTTACTATTCCAATATCTTCTATTTATTTTGTCCTGATGGTGATTAACTAGAGATGTATATTGTGTAATTTATCAGCTTTTTAAGTGACCTGTGTCACAGTGCTGGCTAGAGCTACTGCTTAATCAATTATCAATTCATGCTTAAAATAGATGTGGTGTGTTAAAATTCTTTCATTTTTTAATAAAATACCAACCTAATAAGTTTTGCCGATATTTTCGCCTGATTAAGGTTTAGCTAGTGGTGAAGCTCTTTAAAGTTGGATATCTTGGGCTGACTTTGCTTTTAAGTACAGCAGTTTTATTTCTCAGCGCGTGGATTGTGATTCCTGCTCCTACCGCTTGGCTACTACCTTTGGGAGTAGGTGCTAGTGAGATTAGTCCAATACTAGCAGTGGGAAATGCGATCGCTCTACTGTTATCTTTACCCAGCAGTAAGCGCAGTTGGTTATCTCGGGTTGCTTTATTTTGTAGTGTATTAGGATTAATTTTAAGTACCATCCCCCTAGTACAACTTCCCAGTACCTTAACAAGCTTAAATAACGCGATGCAAGCGACACTGGGATCAGGCTACATGGAAAAAGTGCCGCAAGAGTTACAGGCACAAATGCGCCCTCATCCCTTTATCTTAGCTGAAGTATTTACAGGAATTGCCGATCACCAAGTACGCCAGACTTCCGGTATTCGCTTTGCTGCTCCCGACGGTGTACCTTTGAGTTTGGAAATTTACCGCCCAATTTCTCTAGGGAAATATCCGACAATCGTCACCATCTACGGTGGTTCATGGCAACGTGGTACTCCCCTTAATGATGCAACCTTTAATCGTTACATGGCGGCACGGGGGTATACAGTAATTGCGATTGACTACCGACACGCTCCTCAATATCGCTTTCCCGCGCAACTTGAAGATGTACAAACAGCTTTAACTTTTATTAGAAATCATGCCAAAGAGTATGAAGTAGACTCTGAACGAATAGCATTATTAGGACGCTCTGCTGGCGGTCACTTAGCAATGCTAGCAGCTTATCAAAAAGACGCAGCGCCGATTAAAGCAGTAGTTAGTTACTATAGCCCTGTTGACTTAGTTCGAGGCTACGCTGATCCGCCGTTTCCCAATCCCATTGATACCAATGCAGTTTTAGAAACATTTCTGGGAGGTTCCCCCAAAGAATTTCCTTTGCTGTATCAACAAGCTTCTCCTATTAATTATGTTAAGCCAGGTTTACCACCAACTTTGCTGATATATGGTGGACGCGATCATCTTGTGCAAGCAAAGTATGGAAAAAGTTTGTATCAAAGCCTGCGCGATGTGGGAAATACGGTTGTGTTTTTAGAAATTCCTTGGGCTGAACACGCCTTTGATGCTATTTATCGTGGTATCAGTAATCAGTTAGCCCTATACTATACGGAACGTTTTCTTGCTTGGGCATTGCAAAATATTACATAGAACATTGAGTCATCTCAAGCGCTAATTTCCTGATGTGGAGGCTTTCATCATGCTAAATTCCATTCACAGCACTTCTGTCTTCCAGTTTAATCTGGTTTGATGCTGGGAACTGTCAGCTATCAGCATTCAGCTTTTTACTCTCTCTCCACAAGCTTGAAATCCCGTATGCCCTACGGTATATAGAAAGAAAAATGGCTAGCTAGGTTTTTAGTAATTATAGCTAACAATTGTATTCCATGATACAGAAATCCAGTGTTCAGAAATACAAGATTTGGTACATCTACAATACAAAATTTTCTGTTAGTAGTGCCAAAAGTAAGTTTGGTGGTAATTTTATTGATTTACCTCTGTTACTAGCTAGCTCCCATCCTTAAACCAATAGTAGATTATGTTGAAACAAGGGCTGATGCCAAAGCTGTCTAAAACTCAAAGTAAGCGAACCCTAAAGTCAGCGCTGGCGCTATCGCAATTAAATTGGCATGGTACTGTACGCCGCACTGTCAAAAGTTTTCGGCAATTGCAACTAACAATTAAGGGTTTATCACCAAGTTGGCAAGCAAGTCTTCCCATAGCAAGCTTAATTGTGTTGTTTTCAGCTTATGCGGCAGTTGCCCAAGATAGCGCCCCAACTACTCCTAGTATTACAACTACAGACTTAAAAGTAGCAATAGATACCTTATGGGTAGCGATCGCTGCTTTCCTAGTGTTCTTTATGAACGCGGGTTTTTGTATGTTGGAAACTGGCTTTTGTCGTCAGAAAAATGCTGTCAACGTGCTTGCCAAAAACTTGATTGTCTTTGCCCTGGCAACAGTTGCTTTCTGGGCAATTGGTTTTGGCTTAATGTTTGGTGACGGTAATGACTTTATTGGCACCAGTGGATTTTTCCTGAATGGAAGTGATAACAGTCCGGCGACAGGGGATGCTTACCAAGGAATATTCAGTTCCCTTAACTGGACTGGTGTACCACTAAATGCTAAGTTCTTGTTCCAACTCGTATTTGCTGGTACTGCTGCCACAATTGTTTCTGGTGCAGTAGCAGAAAGAATTAAGTTTCTTGACTTCCTGATCTTTAGTATTTTACTCGTAGGTATTGCTTATCCCATTAGCGGACACTGGATTTGGGGTGGTGGTTGGTTAGCAGATATGGGTTTCTACGACTTTGCTGGCTCAACAGTCATTCATTCATTTGGTGGTTGGGCGGCACTGATGGGAGCAGCATTTTTAGGTCCTCGCATTGGTAGATATCAAGATGGTCAAGTTATTGCTATACCAGGGCATAACATGAGCATTGCCACATTGGGTTGTTTAATTCTGTGGTTAGGTTGGTTTGGCTTCAACCCAGGATCAACAATGGCTGCCGATCCAAATGCGATTACTCACATTGCTCTGACAACTAACATGGCAGGTGCGGCGGGTGCGATCGCAGCTACAATTACAGCTTGGCTATACTTAGGTAAGCCAGACTTATCCATGATTATCAACGGTGTTTTAGCAGGATTAGTAGGCGTTACAGCTTCCTGCGCTTACGTGAGTATGACTAGCGCCTTAATTATTGGTTTAATTGCTGGAGTTTTAGTAGTTTTCTCCGTTACCTTCTTCGACAAGCTCAAAATTGACGATCCAGTAGGTGCAACTTCGGTTCACCTTGTTTGCGGTATTTGGGGAACTCTAGCAGTGGGTTTATTCAGTGTTGGTCCTGGTGGCTATCCCTGGATGGTTGATTTAGCAGGTCAACCAGTTGGTCCACATGGTTTATTGTTAGGTGGTGGATTCGGAACACTAATTCCTCAGCTAATTGGCATTATCTCTGTAGGCGGTATGACTGTACTTGTGAGTAGCATTTTTTGGTTAGCACTGAAAGCTACATTAGGTATCCGTGTAACTCCAGAAGAAGAGATGGAAGGGTTAGATATTGCGGAACATGGCATGGAAGCTTACAGTGGTTTTAGCAACGAAACAGGCACAGGTGCTTTTGCTGAGGCTGGGATAGACGGAGGCAAAAGTAGTTTCTCTGGTAAACCTTCTAGTTCTTTTTAGTTGAGATTTTGCAACTATTCTCTAGCGTTTTCCACCTTAAATTTGTGTAAATCTACTTTTCAACCCACTAAAGCGATCTAGAAGCTTTAGTGGGTTAGTTTTTCTTTTGATCGTGTATAGCAGTCGCCAAGGCACTTAGGACAAATCATAAGACCGAAACCTAGACCTAGCATGGGAAAATTAAAAGCTAACTGCTATACCGTATGATTTATTTTGATTCAAGTATTTTGTTAATTGTGATACAGAATAGGCATGAATGAATTGGTGCAATCAAATTCATGCCTGACGTTGCTGGTGTGGAAGGATCGAAACAAGTGTTCAAGAAAGTTTTGCTCGTCGGGACAATCGCTCTGTGGTTACTAAGTTTCCCGCTTGCGGGTAGCGCATACGCTCAAACAGCAGATGAATTTACTTTCGATACTGGTGATACAGCATTCATGTTGATATCGGCAACCCTGGTACTGTTGATGACTCCAGGGCTAGCGTTTTTTTATGGAGGATTAGTGCGATCGCGCAACGTCCTCAATACGATGATGATGAGCCTGATTTTAATGGGCTTAGTAGGGGTTACTTGGGTGCTATGGGGCTATAGTTTGGCTTTTGCACCAATTTCTGTAAGCGGAGACTGTTTCAACCTACCAGACAGTCTGCAACTTAATGCCAATCCGATACTAGGTAGCTTAAATTGGCTATTTTTAAACAACGTTGCCTTTGATCAACCAGATCCAGTTTGTTACGCCCCAAGCATTCCACATCAACTATTTATGGTGTACCAGATGATGTTCGCCATCATCACACCTGCCATAATTTCAGGCGCAATAGTTGAGCGGATGAGTTTTAAAGCCTTCTTTTGGTTTGTAATCCTTTGGTCTACCTTTATTTATGCTCCCTTGGCTCACTGGGTTTGGGGCAAAGGTTGGATCTTTGCAATGGGGGCATTAGACTTTGCTGGTGGTACTGTAGTCCACATCAGTTCCGGCGTTTCTGCTGTGGTTGCCGCGTGGGTAATTGGACCTCGCAAAAACTTCTTGATTAAACCTGCTGCGCCCCATAACGTACCTTATGTTTTACTAGGCATGAGTCTATTGTGGTTGGGCTGGTTTGGTTTGAATGCTGGTAGTGCTTTAGGAGCAGGGGCATTAGCAACCGTCGCATTTGTCGCCACAATGGTATCGGCGGCGGCTGGTGGTCTGACTTGGGTAATTATAGAATGGGGACTAAGAGGTAAGCCAACTGCGATTGGAATTGCTAGCGGATTTTTAGCAGGATTGGTAGGTATTACCCCAGCAGCAGGATTTGTTAACCCGATTGGAGCGATTCTAATTGGTTCAATCACCTCTCTTTGCTGCTTCTATGCTGTCAGTCTGCGGGCAAAGCTACAGTTTGATGATTCTTTAGATACCTACCCGATTCATGGAGTTGGTGGTACTGTAGGAGCTATTCTGACAGGCATTTTTGCTACTAAAGCTGTTAACGAAGCAGGTAACAATGGCTTGCTGTCTGGCAACCCAGGGCTATTGATACCACAGATTGTGGGTGTAATAGCCACCTATATCTTTGCTGGACTAGGTACTTATGCAATTCTCAAACTTCTAGAATTATTCATGGAGCTACGGGTTCAACCTAACGCAGAGGATCAAGGTTTGGATATCAGCCAACATGGTGAAGAAGGTTATGGAGAGGAATTTGCTTCTGGATTGAGTTTTGTTGAGAAAGAAGGGATGTAATCAGTGAGTAATTATCATTTATCAGTTATCAAAAGAATGCTGAGTGATAATTGATAATTGATAATTGATAATTGATTACGTGAAACTATTTCCTACTTGGGCAATCTTCGCCTTAGCTACTAACATCTTTGTGCTAACGCTGATTCTACGGAATCACTGGTTGTCCGTCAGCCAAGCACAACAAGTAAATAATTTCACGCCTCAACCTTGGCATTGGGGTAAAACTGTGCCACAACCAAGTAAATCAAAGCAAAATGATTTACCGTTGGGCGGACAGCTAAGTTATCAAGATTGGATTAGCATATTAGGACGCGAAGCTAAAGCCAAGGCTTCTCAGCAGCCACAAAATTTAAGCATCATCGCTGGTGACTCTTTAAGTAG
>JBARVL010000566.1:0-2846 GCA_049646245.1 Crinalium sp.
AATTCATGTCAAACAGGAAGTCCCTTTGACAACGGGAGACACATTGAGTAGCCGTGTGCGGTGAAAGTCGCTCTTCTCGGTTTCGGATGGGAGGGAGAGGTTAGTAATAACTTCTCTCGACCCTAACGAGCGAATGCGGAGTCCGTAGGTAGTTCATTTCTAAGTTTAATTATGCCTATCTAGCTATCTCAAAATAATTAAACTCTATTTAAGGGTTTTGCCCATTGGATGACGGCTTGGGTTAATCCTTCTAAGGTATATTCTTCAGCTTCTATGTCTACTTTGCCTAGTAACTGATGGCAAGTTTCTGAGGTTTGAGGACCAATTGAAGCGATCGCCACAGGATTTAAGGATACACCGCCCGCAGCTTCTACTAACTGATAAAAATTCTTGACTGTTTTGGAACTAGCAAAGGTAATTATATCTACCTGCTGGCGCTGAAGTGCATCTAAAGCGTCATGTGCGATCGCACTTGGACACCGAGACTCATAAGCTGCTACTTCTATCACTTCTGCACCCTTAGCGGTTAATTCTTTAACTAAAACTTCTCTCCCGCCTGTTTCTACTCTCGGAAACAAAACTTTTTTACCTGCTAATTGTTCTGGAAAGTGTTCTACTAAGGAATCTGCTGTAAAATCTGGCGGAATAAAATCAGCCTGTATGCCATGCTGTTTGAGATACACGGCTGTTTTTTTACCAACTACGGCAATTTTAAGATTAGCTAAGGCATAAGTATATATACCTTGCGCCCCTAGTCTTGCAAAAAAATACTCTACACCATTGGCGGAAGTGAGAATTAACCAGTCAAAAGTGTTAAGGTTGGCGATCGCACTATCCAACGCTTCCCAGCTAGAAGGATGACCAATTTCTAATGTAGGCATTTCAATCACTGTAGCGCCTTCTCGTTTCAGGCGATCGCTAAATTGGCTTGACTGTCCTGCTGAACGAGTAACCAAAATAGTTTTGCCTGCAAGTGGAGCATCATTATTGCCACTCCCAGGTTGAGGATGGGAAATTAAGGGTTCAGTTGTAGACATAGCTGATCAATTAACAGCGATCAATTATCAATGACTCAGATTACTCTACTTATAAGTGTTGATTCAAGCCGAGATTTGGGAAAACTAAGTAAAGGGCATTTTGTTATGCTTGTTTTATAATTAATTGGAAAGCTATTTAAGCAATGCTTTCTGAAAGTTCTGTTGAGGAGAAAAATTCTATGCTGCTCACCGACAAACAATATAGATTAGTTACGAGAAGTGATTTTGACGGTCTTGTTTGTGCAGTTTTATTAAAAAGCTTAGATCTAATTAATGAAATCAAATTTGTTCATCCCAAAGATATGCAGGATAGCAAGATTGAAATTACAAATCAAGATATTACAACTAATTTACCTTATGTAGAAGGTGTTGGTTTAGCCTTCGATCACCATTTAAGTGAAACTATCAGAAACCCAATTCTTAAAAAAAGCTACATTATCGATCCAAATGCTCCTTCAGCCGCTAGGGTTGTTTATGATTATTTTGGCGGCAAGGATAAGTTTACTGCAATTTCCCAGGAAATGATGACAGCAGTTGATAAAGCTGACTCAGCTAAATTTGCTATGGATGAGGTTTTACATCCTCAAGGCTGGGTACTATTAAATTTCATCATGGATGCTAGGACAGGTTTAGGGAGATTTAAAGACTTCCAAATTTCTAACTACAATTTAATGATGCAATTAATTGAATACTGTAAAACTCACAGTATTGGGGAAATTCTTAACTTGCCGGATGTCAAAGAAAGAGTTGAACTTTACGTTGAACAGGAAGAAAAATTTAAGGAGCAAATCAAAAGATGCTCGACTGTTTACGGCAAGTTAGTTGTTTTAGATTTGAGAAATGAAGAGGTGATTTATGCAGGGAATCGCTTTATGATTTATGCGTTGTTCCCTGACTGCAACATCTCTACGCACGTGATGTGGGGACTGAAGAAACAAAATGTAGTTTTTGCAGTTGGTAAGTCAATTTTTGACCGCAGTTCTCAAACAAATATTGGTGAGTTGATGTTGAAGTATGGCGGTGGTGGTCATGCTAATGCGGGAACGTGCCAAGTTGCTGTTGATGTAGCAGAAGAAACGTTAAAATTGCTAATTGCTCAAATTAATGCAGAAGGGTAAAACCCCACCTCTACCCCCCCTCCCTGTAAACGGCTGTTTCATTTTTTGTAGGGGCAATCCCCCTGTGGTTGCCCCGTTACTGATGCGGGGTAGGCACGGGGGCGCTACCCCTACAAAATCCTTATTTCTTGAGAATGAAACAGCCCTGCTGTAAACGGGTAGGGGGGAATTATTTCTAACCGCTAATTGCTAATCTCACAACTTCACCAATGACAATTACTGCTGGTGAAAGGGAAACGCCAGAGGTTTGCTTGATGATATTTTCTAGGGTTGATGTCCAAACTTGTTGCTGAGGAGATCCCGCCCAACGGATAATTGCAATTGGTGTTGAGTGCGATCGCCCATTTCTTTCTAAATGTTGGATAATTTCACTAAGATTACGCGCACCCATTAAAATTACTAGCGTTTCCATCCGCGCTAACGCTTCCCAGTCTAAAGCATCAGGTTCATGGGCTGTTACAACTGCAAAACCTCGACTTAATACTGGATCAGTTAAAGGTATTCCTGCTAATAATGGCGCTGCTAGTGCTGATGAAATTCCTGGTACTACTTCAAATTCACAACCAGCAGCAATTAAGGCTTGAATTTCTGAAGTACTACGACCAAATATAAACGGATCGCCACTTTTTAATCTTACTACCTGTTTACCTAATTTACATTGTTTAACTAGCAAAGAGTCAATTTCTGATTG
>JBARVL010000567.1:0-4198 GCA_049646245.1 Crinalium sp.
AACAAGCACTGATTAAAACAGCTTTTAGCAGTCGCAAGGTTTACGCTCACAAATGGGAAGGCATTCCTCCTGTATATCCTTTTATTTATCGTCTAAGGGTTAATGGCTATTTAGTTGAAGTTAATTATTGGAAACGTTGGTGTCCAACAGAAGAACATATAGGAGTGAGAAAGTATACTCAGACTACTTTAGCTCAAGAGCCAATTAGGGCATTAACTCAAGAATCACTTGCCCGACTTCAACAAGAAAACAGGGATGAATCTAATCTCTCCCTAGGAAGAATTAATCCATATAGCTCAGATTTAATCCAGCTACTCTTTAATGAAACAGTAGATAGAGAAGCAGCTTCTCTACGCCTTAAAAAAATTAGCTCGGACTACAAAGCCGGAACACGTGGAATAGGCAGCCGTTCTTTCGACATCAAGTCAAAACTTATTACATCTGAGTTTATTACTGTTGATGAGCTTTTGATCGAGCGAGGTATTGACTCCTGTAAATATAGTAGAGGTGGGATAATTATCCCCTCTGGGGCTTCTGGGCGAATGGGGCTTTATATTAAATGCTTTAGTATAGATCTCAACGCCGATTCTCAAAAAAATCATAACCAGTTGATTTATAACCGAGTATACGGAATATTAAACCACCAGGCAAACATTGGTGGATTTAGTCAGTTTGATACAGTTCATCTTTTAGCTAGTGTCGATAAGAAGGCATGGCTATTAATTGAAGATTATTTAGAAGACTTTGCTATGCCTGCTACTAATCAGCTAGGTAATGGAGAAGGATATGTCAAGAGGTTATATGTGTCACCTCGTAAGTATATAGTACCTGCTAAGGTCAATATCCAACTTGAAACTATGAATTATAGTGCTTGGATTCCTTTTGGGCCAAGTGCAACCTTCCCAACATTTTCTTCGGCTACAGAAGAAATTCGTAAGCGACTTAAAGATTCTGGTTTACCAGGATTAAAATTAGCCTTTAAAAGGGAAACTATAGAAAAATAGTTTCCCCCTAATAGCGGCTCTATGTTGAAATATGTGACAATTGCCGCGCGTATCACCGGAAACTTGGATGCTCAAACTGCGATCGCACAGCAGGTTTTCAACATTTTCTTAGTTTTGACGACCATCTATAGTAAACTGAACCCCATTGAAAGTGATAGACTAAATCCTGGTAAAGTAAGACCTAAGTAATGTTTCTCTTCGTAACTTTCAATTAATGTGTTTAATCTATTCTTCACATCTATTTCTTGGCAAATACTATATTGTTGGGCGTGTTTTCTTATTTCAGCTAATTCTGCTGCCCACTGATGATAGTTTGAACCCCCAATAATTCCTTCATTTGTTTGGATATAATTGACTAAAACTAAAGGATTTAGTAAAAAATTTTCTTTTCGCCACCGACTTAAGCATTGAAGGAAGTATTCATAATCAGCAAATATGCGATAGTCGGGATTCCATCTGGGTGAATTATCTCGGTAATGGGAGAAACCGTTACTATCGAAAATTTCATGAAGCAGGATTAAGCCATCAACGTTAGCTGATGCCGATGGAGAGATAAATTTTTTACCTTCTTTAACAATTTGCCCATTTTTCACAACATCTCGGCGGCGATTTGCTCAAAACAGCTAATTTTTCGGCTCGATGATGTGTAGCTGTAATTAAAGAAAGTTTCATTTCATTACTTCAATACTGTTAACTTTTACACTTATTCCAAACTGGTAGATACAGCAAGCGCAAACATGGCGCTCTTTGTATCTCCTCTTTTTAGCTAGTGGTAACAACAAATTTAACGCAGTGTTATAATTTTGAACAAAAAACGTACTTTTTCCTTCAGTAATATTTGACAGAGTTTTGTAGAAGAATCAAGGTATTACTCACTTATTACGAGCTTTGCTTAAATTCAATAAAGTTTTTTTCTTTAATCACGTATTAAGTGCAAGCTGATGGACTGTTCGCTCTACCAACTCATCCATTGCATCCGTCTCTAGTAACAAATGACGATTGGTAGTTACAACCGCATCTGGTGGCACTAACCATTCAAGCTTAAAGGGATAACTTACGACATAAACACTTAAATGTTTAAGCAGATCATACAGTTTACCCTCCCCAGTATGAACACTTTGCTCTCCTAAGACTGCTGTTGCTCCTTCACGAGTTGGATAAACTTGTTGATTATACAAATCCCACAACTCTTGTAGATTGGCTCTCAAAGTTTGAGGAATTAAACTAGCAGCAGGTAATTGTTTATCACTAGCAGAAATCTCATTAACTAATAGAGGGTTGATTTTCTTAAGATGTGCGAGCGCATCGTTGTAGCGTTGCAGATTTTGCTGATACTGAGACTTAAGGGGACTACTTAAACTTTCAAGGTCAACTGTTTGACCTGCCCAAGCTGGAGTTTCCAGTAGTGCCGTAACTAATTCCTTGAATTCTACTAACTTTTTAGCGACCCAAGTATCCATATATAGATATTAAAGATGACAAAATTTGGATTCAGCATAATATGACTGAAATTGATTTAGGTCAAGAATTAGTCGCTCAAGGTGTTCCTGCTGCTGACATTATTCTAGGTTTACATCCTCCCTATAAGCGTCCTTATACAAATTATGGTGTTGCTAAATCTTGAAAACATCACTTAACAAATTAAAAACGATGGCTACCCTTTTTTTGACACGCCTGGAAATACTCATGTTTAACGTAACTGTCAGAACTTCTCTCATATAGCATGCTGTATCAAAAAAATGATATCCGCAAACCATTAATAATCGCGCGTGAGAATGTTTTAAGAGCATATAAGCTCAACTAGATCGGAAAGAACACTTAGTCATAGTCATCAAACTTGTGATGAGTTTTAGTTCTAGCAAGCAGGTTTAAGAAGATTGCTAGAACTAAAAACTTTTTCCGAGTTTGATCATATTATATTTACCTAAGTACATTTATTTGGTGATAGGCTCTAGCGTGGCGCTTTTTTTGCGGGTTCGCCACTCTTTATGACTTTACCCATAAATTGAAAAAAGCTGGAACCATAAGGTGAGCAAATTCTCGATAATGCTGATGATTTAAGAGTGGCGAGCAGCACTATTTTTGAGAAAAAGGAAGCCAAAAGTGAGCAAGTAGCGCATTGAAGATATAATAAAATTAGCTATGCCAGAATTATACTGAATTGTCAAGAGCTACCGATTCAACACCGTTTCAGCCTGTGCAGTATACGAAATACCCCTAAAAGGAGTCGCAAGTTTATTCTGCCTTTCTTATATTTAGGTATAAATTTTGGAACGATAAGTTGGTACAACAGTTTTTGTCAGGATAAAGTGAGCAACTTGCTCAACTTATGGGTAAAGTTGTAAAGTTCCTCATAAACTAACATAATATTTAGCCTAAAATACAGTTTTTTCGGCAAAGTATGATGGAATAATGCCATCCCCGCCATTAAAAATTCACAGCACTGAGCGTAGACCTAGAGAGTTCCTCTACCCACACGAAATTACTGCACTGATCCAAGCGGCTCGAAAGTCTCGCAATCCGCAGCGTGATTCTACCTTGCTGATGCTCAGTTTCTGTCATGCACTGCAACCTGTTGAAGTAGTTACACTCACTTGGCAACACATAAACTTTGCCGAAAAGTTTGAACCCTTCCTACCTACCCTCACCATCTATAGAAATAGAAGACGTGGAAAATACAGTAGAGAGCTAATTCCTGATATCCAATTTCTCTGTCCTGCCGAAGTCAAAGCTTTACGTCAATTAGCGCGAGAATACAAAGGCGCTACATGGTTATTTCCTTCAGAACGTCGCACCATCTTATCCACGCGATCGCTCCACCATATTGTCAAAGTTGCAGGAGTTACAGCAAACTTAGAATTTCCGATCCATCCGTATATGTTGAGGCATTCAGGAGCAATTTATCGCGCAGCACTACTACTGAGTAAGTTTCCCGAAATTACTTTAAGCCAATGCAACTTGGTATGGCAGAAGTTTGGCACAGTCAATCAACTAAGCTGCTACGCAGCTTGATTGTATAATGTCAAAATAATTAAATACGCTATTAAAGTCATATATGCCAGCAAAGAATCATCTTTCCCAATCTCAGAGAGAGCAGCTAATTAAAACGCTAAAAGAGCATAAAAACCCTTATGTAAGAGAAAAAGTTTTGATCATATTGTTGATCAACGATGGAAAGACTTACCAAGAAATTA
>JBARVL010000568.1:0-11148 GCA_049646245.1 Crinalium sp.
TTTTTAAAGGCATAAGTTCTATTTTTAGTAAATGTCAATTTCTCAACCTAAAATTAAAAAATTAGTGCTAGTTGGTGGCGGTCATAGCCATGCGATCGCCCTCAGACTATTTGCCATCAATCCAATACCAGGTGTCCAGCTTACCTTAATTACAGAATGTGTAGATACACCCTATTCTGGGATGTTACCTGGTCATGTTGCAGGGTTCTATACTCACGAACAATGCCATATTAATCTGTCAAGTTTGGCTCAGTTTGCTCAAGCTAATCTAATTATTGACCAAGCAATTAATTTAGATCTAGGAAAAAATCAAGTTATCTGCGCTAACCGTCCACCTGTAGCATTTGATCTGTTATCAATCAATATTGGTAGTACTCCAGCAATGGAAAGTGTACTAGGTGCAACAGAGTACGCAATTCCAGTTAAACCAGTCAAGCAATTTTTAGCAGCATGGAATGATTTATTAGAACAATTTACTACAAACCCTCAAAAACCAATGTCTTTGACTATTGTAGGCGGTGGTGCTGGTGGTGTAGAACTAGCAATGGCAATGCGATCGCGATTAGATCAAATCCTGAAAAATTCCCAGCAACCTACAGCTAACTTAACAATTAATTTATGCCATCGTGATGCTGAACTACTACCACACCATAACCGATGGGTGCGTACTTATATACAACAAATTCTTACTCAAAAAGGTATTCATTTATACCTCAAAGAAAAAGTTAATTTAGTTCAACCTCATCAGCTTAAATGCGAGTCTGGTTTAACCATTGATTCAGAGTACATCTTTTGGGTAACTCAAGCATCTGCGCCGAGTTGGTTACAAACTGCTGGACTAGCAACCGATAACGGTTTTGTGTTGGTGGACGATACCTTGCAATCTTTGTCTCATCCTCATATATTTGCTTGTGGCGATATCGCCACAATGGTAAATCATCCTCGTCCTAAAGCTGGAGTATTTGCGGTACGTCAAGGAAAACCACTGTTTGAAAATTTGCAACAAGCTTTATTAGGAAAACCATTAAAGCCTTATATCCCACAAAAACAATATCTTAGCTTGATTGGAACTGGTGATAAATCTGCGATCGCTTTTTGGTCTGTTTTTGGTTGTGCATCTCCTCTGTTGTGGCGCTTGAAAGATCAAATTGACCGAAATTTTATGGCTCAGTTTCAGGATTTACCGCAAATATCATCGCTAAATTATCAGTAATGATTAATCTTTAAACAGAAAATATTTTCTTCCTGGCTGTAAAGTTATTAATGAGTAAGGGGTGAGGGGTAAGGGGTAACAGGGTAAATAACAGAATTTAGGTAATCTTCAAAATAGGCGATTAAAATCATAATTTTTTTTACAAACTCTGAATCTACCTCAAGGAATATGAACTACTCATCCGAAAAGGGTAATCTCTATAATTGAGTTAGTTAACATAAATTGATTGCCCAACCTGTTGATTTAAAAATGAACTTATGCAGTTCACTTACTTGACCAAAACTTTTATCTAATCTCGCTGTCAATAGAGGGTGCCATGAGCAAAATATTTTTATCAACTTCAACAATTTTGATGACGCTAATAGCTTTACCAGGATGGGCAACAACTAGCCAAATTTTCATCAAATCTGATCGAAACTTAGCAGTACTCAGCTATTCCAATTCGCTACACTTAATTAGTAGTAATCAAGTTGTAGATCAAAAACTACCTTCAAATGCTAGGACTGAATTAGTAAATAACCAAAGATTGCTTAGGGAAAAAGACGTTAAAAATCCTAACATCCAGCAGAAAAGTACTCCCCGTCCTAGCCCTCAACGGGGCGCTCCTAAGCCAAAACCCGACAGGGATTAAGCTATTTAGTTTTGTATATCAGCAAATTTATAAACACTTAATTTGATAGGCGCTCACACTTGGGAAATATTCGACTGACTACTAAATAAATTGCGATCGCCACTCTCTAAAAAATGTTGGGTTTAAAACCCCAAATATAACAGACGCGCCTTGCCATTAAAACATTGATATTTGTTGTATAAGCCCGCCTGCGCGGGCTTTATTTGTGGAGCATCGACCCTTTAGGGTGAAGGCTGTTGTTTTTAATTGGAAGATTTACTGCCAATAATATATTGGTAAAATCTTAGTATTAATCTGTTTAAAGTTTTTTCTAATATAGTATTATACCAAATAATCACTATAATTGCTAGTTTAAAATATTTTATGGAACATCTTGGCATACTAAAAGAGGGATAGTGAGAACTACACCCACCTCAGTCGGTGAAATATAAGCGCCTACAATGAAACGTAAATCAAAATACTACGAACCTCCAACTGCTCCGAATAAATCCCCTTTTGGCAAATCTTCCCCCTTTAACTACACCTCATTGGCAATTCTAGGGGGTGTGTTTATTTTGGGCATCGGCGTTGGTATTGGTTTTAGCTCCACAGCCACTTTAAACCCCCAAAACGTTGCTTCCCGTGAATTTATTGATCAAAGCGCCCCTAATCCAGAACTCTGCGTTCAGTATGGAGCCAGCGCGATGGTAATGGATACGCGCCTATTTGTGACCCTAAACCCTTTTAATGTGTATGTATCTCAACCCAGTATGCGCCCTGGGTGTGTGTTACGCACCAATAACTGGTCACTTTTAGAGCAACGAAAATTAGTGACATCAGATCAAGTGCGGGATTGTAAACAAAAAATGAACACTTTTGGTTTTACTGGGGTTTTGGAAGCTTCACCAGATATTACTTGCATTTATCAGAACGATGCTGCCAAAAACTTCTTCCAAAATCAACCAGGCGCAGTTGCACCTCCTTCAGAATCTAATAATTTCTAAGCTGTTAACTAACTACTAATTCAAGCTATAACTCAAATTTTGCATTAGTTGGACTGGCACAATTTGACCAGTTTTAATTGTTGTATTTTGGGAGGTATTAAAATAATTAGTGGGTGAATCTCCCCAATTATATGTCGGGAGTAGAGTATTATCAGGAATTGGTTGACTGCTATTTAAGCTACCTGACTGGGCTAGTATTGGTAGATTACGTTGATCAATAATCATACTTTGAGCAATAAAGCGACTACCATTGCGATCGCCCATGAAACTTCCAAAAATTGGTGTACCTACAGGAATAATTACCGAACCTGTGCGATCGCGCACTTCTTCCTGTACCAGTAACACTTCTCGTTTGACCATTCCAGGTTGCAAAATTAAATCATTTGCGCCTGTATAAAGTAGATTTAATTGAGTTCCTGCTGGTAGGAAGTATGGCAAGTTAGTACTATAATTTCCTGTCTGTGGGAGATTAACAGAATTGATATTAGTTTGAGGAATTTGGCTGATCGGTGTCTCTGAGTTAATCGCAGTTGGATTAAAATTTCTGGGTAGTGCGATCGCACTACCTTGTCTTATTGGTGGGGATGGTAGTTTCTGACCAAATTCAATCACTGAATTTGGCATTGCTGTTGGCATAGATGTAGATATTTGCCCTGTTCCATCGGGAAAATATGGCAAACTTCTTTCAGATATTTGATTATTAGGAAATATCGGTGTTGGTAAATTTGTTGATGAGGTTGTTACTGGCGTTAAATTAACATTTGATCCACCAAAAATATTTAGCGGTGGTACTTGTACTAACGGTGTTTGTGGACTTGTTAATGTAGCTGGCGGTAATATACTGAACTGGGTACTGGGTAGTCTGACATTTGAAGATGCAGTTGTTCCAGCAATCAAAGGGCGCAATACCCAACGCTCTCCATTAGATGCTGGAGGTAGAATAAGCTGCACCTGTTCTGGAGTCAAAATTACTTGCGGTGATAACTCTAAAACAATCGTTGTTAGATTAGATTGTGACCTGAATAATTGAATAGCACGTACAGCACCAGAATAACTTTGTTGTGTTGGTACTGTTCCTAACTGCGTATTAGGTAAGTCGATCACAATCCGAGTTGGTTGAGATAACAGAGAATAGCGGGGAAGCGTTGCTTGATCTAAATTGATTTCCAACTGATTTGTAGTTGGGTCAAATCTCCATCCAGTGAGATTAGCAGCAGAAGCTAACTGCTCCCAAAAGCCAACTGCGCTGATAGCTATTAAACCAGCAATGCTCCAAGTTTTCAGCAAACTGGCAAAATACCGAAATCTCCAACCTTGCTTGTCTATTAATTTTAAGGGTAAGTTAAGATTCATTTCTACTCCTAAATATTTATTAAATTAAGTAGGCTTTTTATCAAAGTTAATAGAGTTATTGCAACAATCATACTTTTATTTTTTCAACGCAGAGGACACAAAGGTAAACGCATCAGTCGCAGGCTTCCCGCAGGGTACGACGCAAAGGTAGCAAAGGTAAAAATTAATTTTTGCAACAAACTTAATTTATTGTGTATTTTATAGATATAAATATTCCTTTCCCTGTTAACTAGAATAAACTACCGTGTGGGGTTTTATGTTTAATTCCGTTAACAAGTGCGATCGCCAATCAAATAACTTAATAATTAATTATGTGCTAAATTTTAAATTATATATTTTTTTACCCACTCCCTCATATCCTGTGATCTATGTCACACTTAATCTTATAACTTGTTACCACCTAAATCTCACAATGTCACAAATTAGTTAAGCTCGGCATCAATTGAACCCAAGAGTTCCATCACTTAGAAACTTTATAAAAAGTTAAATAATACCACAAGCAGACTAATAAATTTTATTAAAACTTTAGCTTTTTTTAGGAAACAATATGTATCGCATTCAGACCCGCAAATCCATTAAGATTTGTCAAGATGTGCTACAAGCCCTAATTATTTAATAATATAAGCAAATTTAACCCAAAATCGCCCTATGTACAAAGCTTACCGCACAAAGCTAGATCTAAACAACGAGCAGAAAACCATAATGGCAATTGGTTATGCAGGATTTGTATCAGTTTTATGGAGCAGATAGCATTGCACCCAGCCGAAGAAAAATATCGCAGCATTTTTGAAAATGCCGTTGAGGGTATGTTTCAGAGGACACCCGACGGCCGCTATCTCTTAGCTAACCCAGCATTAGCAAGGATGTATGGCTATGAATCATCAGCACACTTGCTGATGGATCTCACGGATATTGATCGTCAATATGTTGATCAAGAACGACATCAACAGTTTATCGAGATTCTACAACAAAATGAGCAAGTTTGTGGATTTGAATCTCAAGTTTATCGCCAAGACGGTAGTATCATTTGGATTTCTGAAAGTGCTAGGGCTGTACGCGATCAAAATGGTGTTTTAATTTACTGCGAAGGTTTTGTTAGAGAAATACAACAGCGAAAATCAACTGAAGAAAAATGGCTGCAATTAGCAGAAAAATATCAACAGCAATCTGAAAAACTGCAAGCTACTCTTGAAAAACTACATAAAATGGAGTTTCAACTAATTCATAGTGAAAAAATGTCCAGTATCGGACAAATGGTTGCTGGTGTTGCTCACGAAATTAACAATCCCGTTACATTTGTTTGTGGTAATCTCCTCCACGCTAGTCAATATGCTGAAGATTTATTAAACTTGCTAAAACTTTACCAACAACACTATCCTCAACCCGCGCCTGAAATTGAAGAAGAAATAGAGGCTCTGGATTTGGATTTTATGATGGTAGACTTTCGTAAAACATTATCCTCAATGCAAATGGGTGCTGATCGCATCCGTCAAATTGTTCATTCCCTGCGAAACTTCTCGCGGATGGATGAAGCGCAGATGAAGCCAGCTAATATTCACGAAGGTATTGACAGTACGCTGCTAATTCTTAACAACCGCACAAAACCCAAAGGACAAAATCCTGGGGTTACTATCATCAAAAAATATGGAGAATTACCTCTGGTTAAATGCTACGGCGAACTTTTGAACCAAGTATTTATGAATCTTCTATCTAATGCTATTGATGCTTTAGAAGAGTACAACCAAATAAGATTAGAAAATCACCTAGAGCTAAATCCTAGTACTATTACGATTAGCACTGAAATAATTAATTTTGAATGGGCAGGAATTAAAATTGCTGATAATGGCGCTGGAATGCCAGAAAAAGTAAAAGAACAAATATTTAACTCTTTTTTTACTACTAAACCACTAGGTAAAGGTACAGGATTAGGTTTATCAATTAGCCATCAAATCGTTGTAGAAAAACACTGTGGCAACCTCAAATGTAATTCTACTCCTGATCTAGGTACAGAATTTATTATAGAAATTCCACTTAATACTTGAAGTTTATCTAAAATAGTTATTACTGAATAATATTGATTTTTAAATTAATTAAATCGTTTCCGGTTGCTTAAGAATAATTCAAAATTTTACTTTTCCAGGACTTACACAGATACACCATCTGTAGGGGCAATCCCCCTGTGATTGCCCCTACAGATGGTGTTTATTTTCATATTAAATAGTTATCAATAAAAAGCAGCCCAAGCTGTAATTAAAACTTGGGTAAGCTTAATTTGCTAAGGATTCCATTCCCACATCACTGCGCCATCATCTAAATGATCGGTAACGATGCGCCCAATAGCATCAATTTCCTTTTGGAGATTTTTGAGAGAGCGATCGCACGATTGCATCACTTGATCATACTTAAGATGATTGGCAAACACCTTACTGGCATAAACAACTTGCGATGGCACATCAGCTAAAGCTGTCGCCAAAATTTGCTCAGAATGACCTTCTCCATAAACTTCTGCCGTATCAAACGTAGTAATTCCAGCATCAAAAGCCGCCCGCATTGCTTTAATCGTGTCAGAATCTTCAATTCCTACCCACATCCGTTTGCCAGCTTGCCAAGTACCCATAATAATTGGCGTAATTTGGATTTATTTAACCTCTCCCTGTGTTCGCGCAGCGTGCGCGTAGCGCATTACGGGGAGAGGTTATTCTTGGAAATGTTTTAAAGTTAATTTACTTAGCAAATAAATTCATAAATTTAAACTTATGGAATCACTCATTACCCATACAGATACTAGCCACGCATTAAAAGAATGGGCTGTTGCCGTTAATGCTTTGGAACAAGGTAAAACTATTATGTTGCTACGGAAAGGCGGCATTAGTGAAGAAAAAAACCGTTTTAAAGTCGCTTACGATCATGTTTTGCTTTATCCTACCTACGAACATCAACAACAGCAATTGCTTAAACCTGAGTATGCTAATCAAGTTTCGCCAGTAGCATCGGGTTGGCATCCAGAAACTATCTGTATAGGTAGTTGGGCTGAAATTACTGATATTTTTCAAGTAAGCGAGGAAAAAACAGTTTCAGCATTGCTTCCTTATCATATTTGGAACGAGCAATTTGTGAGCGATCGCCTGAAATGGAAACCGCGCCAACCTCTCTATATACTCCTACTACGCACTTACCAACTAGCCCAACCACAAGTTATTTCCTACAATCAACAATACGGAGGTTGTAAATCTTGGATTGATTTACTAGAACCTATTTCCATTCAATACAAAACTCCAGCTTTAACCAATGAGGAGTATTTACAGCAAGTTGCTGAAATTCGCCAAATAATAGATCAGGAAAAGTAGTGCGGGCATCTTGCCCGCGTGTTCTTTTGCGTAACTCCTGAATAAATGACTAATATTTTTCAACGGAGAGGGTGGGATTTGAACCCACGTTGACCTTGCAGCCAAAACAGATTTCGAGTCTGCCGCATTCAACCACTCTGCCACCTCTCCAAAGGTTTGAGCCTATCGCTATTTTACTGGTATCAAGGCAAAAATTACCAGCCTTTTAAAAAAACGAAGTATTATTATCCGTTACTTCCAGCGTTGGCTCAAACTCATCCCCAGGTGTCCACTGAATCGCACCATCTCGCCCAGTCCAGTAAAGCTTAATATTAGCCTTTTGCAAATTATACAGTGCCTCTGGATCAACTGTAGACGAAGAAGCGATCGCTACCCCTGGTTCCATAGCCTTCAATAAATCTGCCGTCAGCTTTCCTCCAGACCACCACAATACATGAGGACGACGGGGTAAACCTTCACTGATAGCTACCTGCTTTTGTTCTTCAGGTGTTAACTCTGGTAATACTAACCAAACTTGGTCACGGATTTGCAACTTAGTTATAGGTGGTACAGCATTAAGTAACTTAATCATTGTCGAGCCAAGAGGTGTATTTATACCTACGGGTAAAGCTTGGTATACACCTTGACCACCTTTAACAGCGCCACTTATAACTGAACTAGCCTGATTTACTGTTTCATTGCCACTCACATCATAGAAACTTTTAACTGGTAAACGTTTCAATAACTTCAGCCAACCACTTCTTAACTTAGGTTCCAAATCAATTGCCACAGCCCAATCAATTTGATTAACACCTTGTTGTTGCAGAAACGGTAGAACCGTAAAGTTAGCAGTAGCAGCATCGCCACTATTAACCAGTGCAACTTTTCCCTGGTCTTGAATTACCAAAACTGGCTGTCCGTCAGTTGCTAATACTGTTGCTCTAAACAGAGTAGCCTGAGTTTCCCATATTGGTAGCACTACTAATGCGATCGCCACTATAAGAGCTAACCACCAACGTTTATGTAGCCAGCGACTCACCCAAACTAATACCATTAGCCCATAAATAGCGATCGCTTGCATGACAGAAATTTTTCCAATAGCAACAGAACTACCAGGAAGCCAACAGAAAAACTGCACCAACCCGATCAGCCAGTGAATGGGATGATATAGCAACCACGCCACATAACTTCCACCCCAAGACCAAAAGACCCCAAAAATTGCACTAATTACTCCGCCGATACTAATTAACGCAATCAGGGGAGTAGAAATAATATTGACAGCGATACTATAAGTTGCAACTAAACCAAACACATATAATTGCAACGGTAGCGTCCATAAAGCAGCAGCAACAGGAACAGCAACCAAAGCTGCGATCGTAGGTGGTAGCCAATCCAATCGCTTCATCAAAGCAGGTACAGTAACCAATAATCCCAACGTTGCTAAAAAACTCAGTTGAAATCCTAAATCCCAAATCCATAAAGGATTGAACAGTAGCAAGAGACTAGCCGCAACTAGCAGTAATCCAATTGGCTTGGTTTTACGTTGCATGATCAAAGCAACTAAAACTCCAAAACCCATCACTGCTGCACGCATCACCGAAGGCTGTACACCAGTTAAACCAACAAAAATTATTAATGCGATCGTTCCAGCAATAAATTGTACCTTTGCTGAAAACCGCTTAGTCAGACTTAACAACACACCCAAAATCAAAGAAACTTGAAAACCAGAAGCAGCTAACGCATGAGCCAAACCAACTTGAATAAACTGATCACGGATATCGTAAGGCAAATCTACAGCCTTACCCCCTAAAACAATCGAACTCAACAAAGGACCTTCTGGACTTCCCAACCAATTTACTTGAGAACGAATAATACGTTGGCGAATTGCCCACCATCCCCAGTGCTGTTTCTGTTGTTCATCTACCCAACTAATTTGACGACCGCTAAAACCCGCAAACCCGCCCTCTCGTGCTAAGTAAGCTTTAAAATCAAAAGCACCTGGATTGGTTGCAGGTTTAGGTTTATATAAAACCCCAGTAACAGAAATAGCTTGACCTGGATGTAAACCAGTAGTTTGTAGTAAAGGCATAGTTACATACAACCTACCCCTCACACCTTGACTAACATCAGCAGGTGCTTCCGTAGTTCCTTGTACCTGACTCAACTGACGTGCTGCCAACCAAAATTGCGATCGCCCACTACGAGTTACGCGAGGCTCACTTTCCACCTCACCTTGAACAACAAAAAGCTGCTCCTGCCTACTACCCTCAGATGTTGGCACAAAATTGCTGATGTCATTGGGCGCAGGTCGTGGTAATCGGGCTTGAAAATAAACCGAGGCTAACAACCCAACAATTCCAGCCACTAGCCACAATCTTAGCTGTGGTCCCGTCCGCCAGAATCTAGGCAGAATCAGCCCTAAGCAAATTCCCAAACCCAGCACCACATAACCGCCCCAAGTAGTTGCAGTAGATAACAAGCCTAAAATATAGGCAAAACTGATAATAATGCCACTAGCTGGACTCATTAAATAGCTAAACTCTGTTAGTTAACTAAATAATATAGTTAAGCAGCATTTTGTGTTTTACACATTGGAAACCCCAAACCCTCCCTTTGCTGCAAATAAAGCTGGGCAATTCGCCGTGCTAAATTCCGAATTCTGCCAATGTAGCGCGTCCGCTCAGTTACAGATATTACACCCCTAGCCTGTAACAAATTAAAAGTATGCGAACACTTTAAAACATAGTCCAAACTTGGTAGAGCTAAACCGCGCCCACAAAGTTGCTCTGCTTCTTGTTCATACAAGTTAAACAATGTCAACAACATCTCAGCATTAGAAGCTTCAAAATTGTAAGTACACTGTTCAACCTCTCCTTGGAGGTGAACATCTCCATAACTCACTTGGTCAGTCCAGCTTATTTTAGTAAAAGCATCTACCTGTTGGAGATACATCGACAATCGTTCCAACCCATAGGTGATTTCAATAGATACAGGGCGACAGTCAATTCCCCCACATTGTTGAAAGTAAGTAAATTGAGTAATTTCCATCCCGTCTAGCCAAACTTCCCAGCCTACCCCCCATGCTGCAACTGTAGGAGCTTCCCAGTTATCTTCAACAAACCGAATATCGTGATCTTCAGGACGAATCCCTAAAGCTCTCAACGAATCCAAATAAATCTCTTGAATATTGTCTGGAGAAGGTTTAATTAGCACTTGATATTGGTAATAGTGCTGGTAACGATTAGGATTTTCACCATAACGTCCATCTGTGGGGCGACGGCAAGGCTCCACATAAGCCACCGACCAAGGCTCTGGTCCCAATGCCCTTAAGAACGTATGAGGATTCATCGTGCCTGCCCCTTTTTCCGTGTCGTATGGATGGGCAATCAAGCAACCGCGATCGCTCCAAAACTGGTGCAAAGTAGAAACAACCGATTGAAAATTCACAAATACCTTTCTGATTGTGGACAACGCATATCCCATTTTTACTTAAAAGCATTACCACAATAGGATTTAAGCGATCTGAAAATTTTTTTCCCCAAAGGGTTGACACTTCGATATAGAGTTGCTACATTAATAAAGCGGTCGAGAGCAGCCAAGCGCAAGCGCAGCACTCTAGAGCGCCTGAACCTAGAAAATTAT
>JBARVL010000569.1:0-2553 GCA_049646245.1 Crinalium sp.
TGAGTTGTTACCAGTACCACAAGTTAATGAATTACTTTCTCCGGTTTTAACTGTAATTCCTTTACAATTGTTGTCTTATCATATTGCTGCGCGTCGCGGTTTGGATGTTGACCAGCCAAGGAACCTCGCCAAATCGGTAACGGTGGAATAATAGACATCTCCAAAAATTAAAGGTGCGTTATTTAGAACCCATGTAGAGACGTAGTATACTACGTCTCTACATTATAACCTTCAGGAATTTGCTGATTAATAATTAACAATTCTGGAATCATTACCCTTAATTTTTCCGTCAAGCTTTCTAAACTATTATGCTATTCAGGAAAAAAGCGATGGATAGAACAGGTAAATCCAGGTAAGAGTGGTGAGGTTATTTGATCATTACCCATTAAGGTAGCAACTAAAACTAATCGTGCTTGTTCCCGTCGATAAACTTCTACTTGTTTGTGAAAACGGTCTGCTATCCAATATTCTTGGACACCGCGAACCGAATATAATTTAAGTTTGGTTTCTTTATCGCGTAATTCGTTTTGTTTTCCAGGCGATAAAACTTCTACTACTAACTCTGGGGCTGCGGTGAGGTGTCCTGCTTCATCTTCTATTTCGGATAATCTTTCTTTACTCACCCAAACGAGATCGGGAATAACGCTATCTACTTCAGAAAAAATTATACCTGGAGTAATAATTGTCACCCCTAAATTAGTTGATTCTGACCAAGTATCTAGTAGCGCAAATATTTTTCCGCAAACCTGTTGATGCTTCCTATGAGGAGATCTAGTCATAAATAATTCTCCATCAATAACTTCATAGTGGATGGCATCGTTTTTGGGTAACACTTCTAGATCGTAAATTGTCCAGCTTACTGCTTCAACAGCTTGACTCATAGTGACCCCTCAGCTATTTATTTAATTTTAAGCGATATCTTGAAGTAGCGCACTATTTAATCAAGCTAACTTGGTGATTTTTTACCCTCAATGATCCGAATAGCTTCGATGCTATCTAGTAAAAACATATTTTTTGCAAGGGGATGATATTTGTTAAAAAGCTTGTTAAAAATTTCTCGCAAAAATGGTATTTTATCACCCTTCATTTTTTCCAATGAGGGTAAATTGAGTTCTGATAAATAACGCATCAAGTAGATTTTGCTTTGGTGCAATTCTTCAGGCAAATAAAGTTCGTAGACTAAAGAGTTGATGACTTTTGCAAAATATTCCTTCATCACTTTATCGGTAGACGATTCGTCTAATCCTTTGCCTTGAGTGGTAATATTTTTGATTTCTGTGCTTAAATATAGTACATATTCCACCAATGTTTCTATCACTTTGCGCTCTGCTTCAGTAGTCGTGGGGATAGGTATTTGTTTTATATAGTCGCTAAAGGCTCTCAAATATCCACCTCGAATAGAGTTAGAAATCTTCGAGTAAAACCACTCCACTAATTGAGAATTCAAAAGTCCACAAAGCCACATTTCATCAGTTGGGATAAAGTAGCAAGTATTACCTGAATAAAAATCTAAGCGATCAATTGCAAAACTTTGATGTTCATAAATGTCAGGATAAATAATTTTAGGCTGCTCAAATTCTTGCCAGTAAATGCAAGAGCGAAGTTCCCAAAAGAATTTACCCTGATCTGACCGTTTAATTAATGCTTCTCTAAACTGAGAAAAATATTTATAAATGGCAGGATATGTTTGAGCAAAAATTTTCTCTGCTTCTTTTTCTGTTTGATCAGACCAAGGATGTTTTTTATTTTCCGAAGATTCAATTTTGATAAGATATTGCTCTGCAAACTCTACATTCCACCGTTTAACATCTCGACCGCGTAGAAAAGGCTTTAACACTTCAGCAGAAGAAGGATGTTCATCAATCAATCTGTCACGAGTAGCTTTATCTACAACAAATGCTTCATTAAAGCCTGTCAAAATACCGCGATAAAATCTGCCGTTTACATACTCTCCTAACGGTGTACCAACATTTCGTATTTTTGCTAATAAGTCTAAGATTTGAGAAGACTCTAACCGCCAACCGTCAGATTTTAAATGTTTCTGGGAAATTGTTAAACTATCCTGCTCTAATACCGTCGCAAAATGTTCAATATTTTCTTGTTTTGCTTTATCCCATGATAAAGCTTTTATTATATTTTCGTCGGATTTTATCTTACTTAATATAATGATGGTAGGATAAGCAATAGCTTCTTCAAAAACAGGAAAATCACCAAAATCAATTAAGTTATAAATGGTTGTGGAATTTGTCAAAAGCTGACGTAATCTTTCGCCATAACTTGCTCGAAAATATTTATTAGAAGAAATATAAGTTAAATAACCTTCTGGCTTTAATAACTGTAGACTTAGCTCATAGAAATACACAAATAAATCTGCGGTTCCTGTATAGCATTGATAGTTTTGTTGTAAAACTGGCTTAAACTCTTTTATTTCTTCCTGCCTAATATAAGGAGGATTCCCAATTACGACATCAAACCCTACAAAATCACCCTCATCATTCAATACTTCAGGAAACTCAAACCGCCATTCCAGCGCATTTTCATAAATCTTACCGC
>JBARVL010000570.1:0-1599 GCA_049646245.1 Crinalium sp.
GCAGGAGTTATATAAGACTTAGACGCTTCTATTGCTTGCTGATTGTTTGATGCCAAATAACTGCCAGTCAAGGAAGCACCAGCACCGAGTAACACTAGGGAAAGATAGGTTGCCCCCTTTTGCCAAGCAGTAGCGGGTTTATGGGATGGCAAGTCTGAAGTGTTTGAAGAAATAGGATTAATTGGTTCTGAATTACGATTTAAATCACGTTGTTGATTTGGCATTTAAAAGACCTACACAATAAATGAGTTGACGACAATACTATGTTAGAAAACAGCGATCGTTAGTTAGGATGCTGCTATATTTATCAATGGTTTAGACTGACTAATTGACTTTATACAAAAATTAGTTACTACAACTTATGAATATTCACACATTACTAATGTAGACCAGATTTATGACGTTCTTGTGGCAGCTTTGTTGCTTGATCATGACATTTATACCCATAGGTATATTTATAGAGTTAGTTGTATTAATAAGATTTTTAAATATAGCAGTTTTCATATTTATGACGTACAGGAGTGCGAGCATCTTGCTCGCTATAAATTTATTGCCAGCAAGATGCAGCTACCTAAATCCGGCTACGATTAAGCAATTTATTCAAATAATTTGTTTAAGCGGTAGAAAATATTTTCCCAATTCATTTTATTTTTAAATTAAATTTAGGTCGTGCTTGCTGTGTTTTTTTGAGGTGTTCCTCTAAAGTGTTCCAATCTGCTTGCTCAATCTTGACAATTAACTGATCGAGAGTTTGGCGATATTGGTGTAGCGATCGCACTAATGCCTCTTGATTGTAACGCGCCATCATTAAACCCAATTCTGGATTACCGCCCCCAACACGGCTGGTATCCCGAAACCCCGAACTAGCTAACTGTTGTGCTAACTCTAATACTTTTGGATCGCTTTCTCCCATACAAGCTGCAATTAAACTACCACTTACCATTACTGGTAAATGTGAAATCCAAGCAACAGCGCGATCATGATCTTCTGGACAACAATAAGAAATTTTTACACCAAGCGATCGCACAATTTCCTCTACAGTTTTAACAGCCTGTAGTGGAGTTGTTTCCACTGGGGTTAACACATAAGGTTTTCCAGCAAATAACTGTGCTTGTGCAACTTCTAAACCACTTTCTGATTTACCCGCCATCGGATGTCCACCTACAAAGTTTCGCCATAACGGGGCAATTGCTTCGACTACAGGCGCTTTAACTGAACCAGCATCAGTGATAATTGTCTCTGGAGTAAGATAAGGAATTAGTTGCTCTACTGTCGGTGCGATCGCAGCAATTGGAGTACAAATAAAAACTACATCCGTCCCCGCCAAAATATTGAAATTAACACTCGCATCATCCACCACACCAAGCGTAATTGCCTGCTGACAAGTTTCTTCTCTACGACTGACTCCTAAAACTTTGTGTCCTTGCGCCCTTAAATCCAAACCCAACGAACCGCCAATTAACCCTAAACCTACAATTCCAATATTCATCACTTATAAAATACGAAAAATCCTATGCGGGAAAACCCACATAGGCAAGTTTAACTCAACAAATGTAAACACAGAGACGTTGCATACAACGTCTCTGTCTCTAAAACGGT
>JBARVL010000571.1:0-1602 GCA_049646245.1 Crinalium sp.
AAGCTTGTTGGGTAAGTCAGTAGTCGCAAGAGCTAAAAAAGATAACGGCTTTACCAATCGTTCGCTAACCACCGTTGCCAACAAAAATGCCAACATTGTGATGACGAGAAGAATAATCAGATCTATCCTGTAGCGATTTTGTAAATTTTCTACATAGGGAGCTGCTGGAATTTCTAAGCGTAATCTCCAGTTCAGCTCAGGAGTAATCGTAAATTCCTGTATATATAGAGAGTTTTTCCAACGGATCATCGGATAGTTGCCCTTGCTAAGTAGCTCAAGAAAATTAATTACACAAATCAACTAATATGATATACTGAAAATATCAAGTTGTATTCAAATAAATTTTATATGTTTTTACTTCGAGATATCAATCCACTTTCGTTGAAATTGCTAAACCGAATTTATCGCGAAAGCAGACATCATCAAGTGCGTCAAAGAGCACAATTTTTAATTTTGGTTTCACAAAATATCAAAAATGAAAATTTGATGAAAATCTTTAAAGTTAGTTATAAGACCATGTATAACTGGTTGAATCGATGGGAAAATGAGGGAATGCTCGGATTATATAATAAACCCGGTAGAGGCAGAAAAGGAACATTTAATTCCGCACAATCAGATCAAATCAGAGACTGGGTAAAATTGCAACCAAAACAATTAAAGGAAGTAGTACAAAAAATCAAAAAAGAATGGTCTATTAATATAAGTACCGAAACAATTAAGAGAATAATAAAAAAAAAAGAATGAGTTGGCATAGGATGCGCCGAGGTGTTGGCGGCAAGCCAGACCCCATAGAATACAAGGAAAAGAAAGAAAAGTTGTCAGAATTAAAACAACTAGAAGATGAGGGAAAGATTGATTTATACTATTTGGATGAGTCCGGATTTTGTGGCATTCCTTGTGTCCCTTATGGATGGCAAGATATTGGTGAATATTTGTCAATTGATAGTCGTAGAACTAAGCGTTTAAATGTCTTGGGAATCATGAATCGGCAAAACACTCTTCATGCTTATGTTTCAGAGCAGACTATTAATTCTGATGTAATTATAGCCTGCATAGATACTTTCTTTGCTGTGGTGGATCGACCAACATTTATTGTAGTAGCTCAAGCTTCTATTCATACTAGCAATGCCATATTTGAGAAAATAGAAGAATGGAAAGAACGCGGTTTAACTATATTTGAATTGCCTACTTATTCACCTGAATTGAATTTAATTGAGATTTTGTGGCGGTTTATCAAATATCAATGGCTCGAAATAGATGCTTACTCTAGCTGGCAATCTCTTGTTTCATCTGTAGAAAGAATTCTTAAAGAATTTGGAGATAATTATGTAATTAATTTTGCTTAACTACTTAAGTCCGTTAGCTGGGAGGATGGATAGTTCAGTCATGTTATTTCTGATACTCCTTAATCAAATAGGTAATGGTGAATGACACGTTACAAGGTTGACCGGACATTAGGCTGCGAGCTTCAAGGCAAGATTTTGCTGCCAGTTCGGGTCGTCTTTCGGCAGAGAACTTCCGAATGTAATCAATTCGGAGTCAACAAATGAGTTGTTCATGAAGGCTTTGAGCGCATTGTCTACATTGAGCCAGTTGTCAGCT